>NZ_JAGKSG010000014.1:0-117980 GCF_018119385.1 Massilia sp. AB1
TTCGATGAAATCAAAGTAGCGCAGGCCGCCTTCATTGACCTGGAACAAGGTACAGTCGCTCAGCTGAAACTTGAACGGCACGTCGCGCACTTGCCAGGGACTCATCCTTGCCGCTTTCCCCGTGCACCGGCCGGCGCGCGACGCCCGGCAGTTCGAAGTTGCGCGACACCAGCGTTGCCGCTGGCAAGCCCTGGTTGGGCATCAACCGAGATCTCGACATCATACGTGAAGTGAGTTTGCATGAAGAGACCGATACCCCGATAAATAAATAATCAAGCATTATCCTACATTTTTTTTAAAAATGCGCTCAACACTCTTCGCCCTGATACGCCCGCCTCAGGCCACCGCGGAGAACAAGCTCGCGCCGCCGCGCCGGTAGAGGATATAGTAAAAGCCCATCCCGGTTTACAGTATTGTTTTTAACAATATCGCGATTTCAGCGATGGGTACAGCTTCCAAGAAGTCGGGCACTCCCGACGATCAGCAGTTTAACTTGTTTGTCGCGTCAGATGACGAGCTTGATTCTTTACGGTGTGATGCAGGGCGTGCATTCGCTGTGTGAGCTGGGCGCTTGGCCCGTCCTGATCTCGGCTGCGTGTGGATCACCGGGGCATTGCCCCTGACTTCACCAAGATTGGCCGGTTCATCACGAAGCACGCAACGATGGTCACTACGGGGCAAGCTGCACTCACTGCCCGGCCGAGCGCCGCCAGCTCCGCTCATGCCGGCCAGCACGCCACCGCGAGCCAGATAGTCCGAAATAATTGACATGTTGACACTTCCTGGCAGCACGGGGCATGATATTGTGGCCCCATGGGGAAGGTGTTCAGGTCTTTTCAGATTATTGCCACGCCATGCCTTATTTCGTGGCGCGACGGTATGTTCACCGACGCGATATGACGGCTCGTGCGCTTGAATCGCCTGTCCTTAAACGGCAGGCGGGAAACCGCGTTCTGTGCTTCTCGGAATGGACTTTCTCGACCACCCTGTATATCCCTCAGATCCGGTAGCGCTGCTGCCGACCGATGCAGCGAGCAATCAACATGATATGCCCGCACATTTTGTTAAAATTTTCGGAATGCGTAGAAGTGAATGAAATTCAATTTGAGTCGGTGAGCAAAGTCAAGGTCCGTCTAAAGTACTTATTAGGAGAATTGGTCCTTGGAAATTGGTATCCTGAACTATTAGTACTTATCCCCAAAAGGTTTGAGCAAGAAGGCTGGCCCTCAGCACCCGAAGTACTTGCTGAAATGTTGGGGGATGAGAATGATGGTGTATTTTGCAGGAAAGTACCAGCTGAGAACTTTAAGCCAGGCTTAAGAAAATACGGATCTTTCCTCGGTTACGTGCCGTGTCGTGATGTACTTTATTATGTATCGGTGAGTGGAAGCTTCACGGAGTATTTGAATAAATTTTCCACGAAGTCCCGTCAAAACTTGACTCGCTCGGTTCGACGTTTTGCGGAACGTCAACAGGGGCTTCCTAGTTGGGAAGTTTATGTTGATTATGAGACGATTTCTGAATTCTATTCAGAAGCTTTGCGCATTTCGAAGCAGACATACCAGACAAAATTACTTCATGCCGGGTTAGCAGATAGCGAGGCCTTCCTTGCGCATATGAAAAATTTAGCACGGAATGGGCAAGCACGCGGATACCTTCTTCGGGACTCTGGTAGAGCTATCGCTTTTGCATGGTGTCGCCAGCAAGGTGATCGATTAATTTACGATACGGTTGGATATCTACCAGAGTTTTCCAATTTATCTGCGGGAACTGTGCTGCTCTATCATATTATTGAGGATGTTTTTTCGTCTGGCAATTATAAGGAAATCGATTTTGGCCCAGGAGAAGCGCAATATAAGTCGATGTTTTCGACCCACCGCAAAGAGTTCGTCGATCTCTATTTATTGCGCGATACAGTTCGTCATAGAATTTTAGTAAGTGCTCATTACTACTTGCTACTCGTTAGCGGCGCAATAGGGCGGTTGTTAGAGCGGTACGGGGTAAAAAAATATGTGAAGGCTTGGATAAGAAGATTAAAAAGTTGAGTCGCGGTAGGGAAGCGGCCAGGATGTTCCCGAATGCGATGGATGTTGCGCGTCACAACAGCCAGTGCCATGTCCGTTCTGACCACGCTGTTTCAAGATTTCACCCTCGCCTATGCTCAACAGAATTTCTCCGCGATGCCCGCCGTCCGGATCACCCCACAGCGTTTTTCCGCTGCTGCAAGCTGGCGTTGGCGACCTTGGTTGCGATCATGCTGACCGGGATGCGCATGAGAGTTCAAGCCTAACTGGACACCTTTTTTTGCGCATCTGCGTCTGCAGGCGCAGCTGGTCCACGAGGTGTCCGAACAGGCGTTCGCTCAGGCGCGCGCCAAGCTGTCCCTAGTTGCCATTCCGGGTCTGAACGACTGGTTAATTGCACGTGTCGAGCAGGATGGATTTGTGCCGCGCTGGCGCGGCCTGCGCCTGGTCGCCGCCGCTGGCTAGACCGTGCGTTTCGGACTGCTCGCTAGCCATGTCAAGCGGGCTGCCCATGCCGATCAAATCCTGTTCGGCCTGTTTCTACCGGGTCCCGACCTAATGCTCGCCGCCTCCCTGCATGGTATCCACGAGTGTGGAGAACGCCAGTTTCTGATCGAACACCTCGACCGCCTTTCTCCCGATGACCTGCTGCTGTTTGATCGAGGCTATCCCGCCAGTTGGTTGGTCGCCGTACTGAACCAACGCACCATCAAACTGTGCATGCGCGTCGACACTAACGACGGCGGCTACACCTGCGTGCGCGAGTTCGTGCGCTCTGGCGCTATCGAACGCATCGTCATGCTGCGGGCTCCGAGCAAACAAGATGCGCTGGACTACGAATGCCCGCGCAAGCCGCAGCGCGTGCGCTTGGTCCGTCACGTCTTGCCCAATGGCGAGCATCGCGTGCTGATGACCAATCTGTGCGACAACAAACTCTTTCCAGGCGACTGCTTTGGCGAGCTCTATCACAAGCGCTGGGGCATCGAGGAAGCGTTGAAACGCCTCAAGCACCGCCTCAATCTCGAACACGTCACTGGTTTGAGTCAGCAGGCGGTGGTCCAGGACGTTTCCGCCAAAATCCTTTGCGATAACCTGCAAACGCTCGTCTCGATGACCGCCCATGCCGACGCCGATTTGCCCGAGGACAGACGCATCAACCATGCTTACGCCCACACCGCGCTCAAGCCGCTGCTGCCCATACTTCTGCTTGGCGGAAAAATCGGCAGAAAGGTAGGAACGCTGCTGCGCGGCCTGCTCGATCTAATTGCCGGGAAGACCTACCGGCATCGGGAGAATCGCTCGAAGCCGAGGAAGCGAGGTGCAAAACCACACAAGCAGATGACTCAGAAAAACTGCTGAGATGTCTTAACTTGGGTGGATTGGGCGCGCATTGGCGCGCATTCTTCCCATGGAAGCACGCCATCCCTTGGATTCCTTGGTGCTGGCGTCGGCGTCGGCGTCGGTTTCGGTGTTGCACTAGCCGAGTTTTGCGTTATCGTCATTCGTCCTTGAAGGTGATTGTGGGGGGTATATGAAGATACCCTCCGTGAGCAATGGTGGCGACGTCGGCGACTTGGCGACGCCAGGCCAAGGCTGACATTGCAAGTGTGTCGCCGAGGTCACCATGTCGCCATGGCAGCCGCTACCGGTACCAAAGGCAATCGGAAGATGACTTTGACGAATCGAGCGATTGGTAGTGGTCGGTGCGTCCACATGTCAGACGCGTCGGGGAACGCGGTCGCTCGGACGATTTGGTCGCGAGTTTGCGGGCTTGTTTTTGCGGGGCGCGGCGTAGCGGAAATAGACCGGAGCCGAGGACTGTGAAATCCACAAACGAAAACGCCAACCTGTGATGGTTGGCGTTGCGTGAACTATATTCTTGGTGGCCCGGGGCGGAATCGAACCACCGACACAAGGATTTTCAATCCTCTGCTCTACCAACTGAGCTACCAGGCCAAGAACGCCATTATAGCAGCGTTTGCGGCCGATAAACAATTGGCGCGGGAGCAACAATCAGCTTTGCTCTCCCGCCCGGGCGGCGATGCGCTCGGCGTGCTGGCGCTCCAGGGCCAGGCGCGATTCGCGCCGTCCCTTGGCTTCCTCGAAGCGGCGCTGTTCTTCCGGTGTGCTCGGCTCCAGCGGTGTGATGGCCACCGGCTTGCGGTCGTCGTCCACCGCCACCATCGTGAAGAAGCAGCTGTTCACGTGGCGCACCACCTTGCTGCGGATGTCTTCCGCGATCACCTTGATTCCGATTTCCATCGAGCTGCGGCCGGTGTAGTTCACGGCCGCCAGGAAGGTGACCAGCTCGCCCACGTGGATCGGCTGGCGGAAGGTCACCTGATCGACGCTCATGGTCACCACATAGCTGCCGGCGTAGCGGCTGGCGCAGGCGTAGGCGACCTGGTCGAGCAGTTTCAGGATGGTGCCGCCATGGACGTTGCCGGAAAAATTCGCGGTATCGGGCGTCATCAGCACTGTCATGCTGAGCTGGTGGGCGGGGAGGTTCATGGTCTGGCTCGTCGAATGAAAGGGAGATCCGGGATGGCGTACTCGAGCAAGGATAGCAGGGACTGGCACATCGCGCCGGTGTAAGGCATGGTTTGCCGGCTGGCCCGGCTTGGAAGAAATCCGCCCTTCGATATGCGCGGAAAGTTAAAACGGCGAATGCATAAGGATGAGCGAAACAATTCGTTTGCAAGCCCCGGCCTGCGCCTTAGGCTGTGTCCATCGAAGTCGAGAACGGAGCACACCATGAGCGTCATCCTGCTGGGCGGAAGCCCGTCGCCGCAGTCTTCCTGCAACCGCCTGCTGCAGCACATCGGGGACAAACTCACGCTGCACGGCCATCCCAGTACGCGCATCGACGTGCGCGAGCTGCCGGCCCAGGCCCTGCTGCGCGCCGATACCTGCGAGCCAGGCGTGGCGCGCGCCGTCACCCTGGTGCGCGAGGCCGACGCCATCGTGATCGCCACGCCGGTCTACAAGGCTTCGTACACCGGCGTCCTCAAGCTCTTCCTCGACCTGCTGCCGCAGGACGGCCTGGCCGGCAAGCTGGTGCTGCCGGTCGCCACCGGCGGCAGCCAGTCGCACGTGCTGGCGCTCGACTACGCGCTGCGGCCGGTACTGTCCTCGATGGCGGCGCGCTTCATCCTGCCGAGCATTTACGCCACCTCCGAGCAGGTCGCGGCCGGCATCGGCTGCGGCTTGCGCCTGGCGCCGCCGGTCGCCGCCCGCGTGGCCCAGGGCGTGGAGCAGCTGGCCGCCGAACTGCAGCTCCTGGGCGAACGCGCGGAGCAAGAGGAAGACCTGTTCGAGGCGCCGTTCGCCGCCTGACACCTGCAAGCTGTTGAAGAATTTTCATGAACGACCATTACGACCGCCGCGCCGCACGCCGGCAAGACCTGGCCCTGCTGTTTACCGACGCCTGCGCCGCCGGCTACCGGCCGGCCCCGCCGCGTACGTTTGCCGGGGCGGACTACCTGCCGGCCCATGCCGTGCCGGGACCGGGTTCGCGTCCGCTCGCCAAGGACTTCGCTCCGCCGCCGGCCGCCTGAGCTATCATGGCGCGATGTCCATCCTGCTCGTTCCCGGCTACATGGCCGACGAGACGCTCTGGGACGGCATGCGCGACCGGCTGGCGCCTTTCGGCCCGCTCGTGCATGCCGACCTGCGTCACGATTCCACCCTCGAGGCAATGGCGCGCCGCGCCTTGCTCGATGCGCCGCCATCCTTCGTGCTCATCGGTTTTTCGATGGGCGGCTACGTCGCCCGCGAGATCGTCTACCAGGCGCCCGAACGAGTGCGCGCGCTGGTGCTGATCGCCACCTCGACCCGTCCCGATTCGCCCGCGCTCAGGCAGAGCAAGGGCGCGGTGGCGAAGGCCGCTCCTTCCGTGTCCTTCGCGGGCCTGAGCCGCACGGCCATCGCCACTTCGCTGCATCCCGACCAGCGCACTAACGAGGCCTTGATCGAGCGCGTGCGCGCCATGGGCGTGCGCCTGGGCGGCGAAGCCTTCCGCCGCCAGTCGATGCTGGAGCGGCCGGGCGACCTGGACCGCCTGCACGCCATCCGCTGCCCGACCCTGGTCGTGGCCGCGGCCCAGGACCGGCTGCGCAGCCTGGAAGAGGCGCAGGAGCTGCACGCGGGGATCGCCGGTTCAAGCTTCAAGCTGATCGAGAACACCGGCCACATGATTCCGATCGAGGCTCCGGACGCGCTGCTCGAGGCCGTGCTGCCCTGGCTCGCCGGTCTGGCGGACACCTGAGCCGTCACCTCGCATCGATGTTGCAAGCAGCATCGCCGATCATGCCCGCCCCTGCAGCTCAGCCCGTGCGCGCTTCCCAGCCGTCCAGGGCGCGGATGGCTTCTTCCTTGAGCTTGGCCTCGATCTCGATCCAGGGCGCCAGCCGGTAGCTGGAGGGCATGGTGTCGATCAGGTCCGCATGCTGGCGGTCGTTGAAGCCGCTGCGGCCGTTCGAGATGTGCACCAGCTGGTGTTCGGGCACGGACCAGGTCTCGCGCGCCTTGCGCAGCATGGCTTCCACGCTCGGGTGCTCGTAGCTGTCCAGCTTCTCGTGCACCACATGATGGTGGGCGTCGAACACCATCGGCACCCCGGCGCGCAGGCAGATCGCGTGGATCTCGTCGGCGCTGTAGGCGTATTCGTCGTTCTCCAGGCCGATGCGGCAGCGGATCGCCTCGGGCAGCAGGGCGATGCGCTCCACCAGCGCGTCGGCGCGGTCGGATTTGCCGCCGTGGATCTCGAGCAGGGCCCAGGGAGAGCGCGGCTGGTCCAGCAAGTCCATGATGTCGGCGTGCATCTGCAGGATCTTGACGCTGTTGGCGACCACGCCTTCCGAATCCGAGCTCAGGACGACGAACTGGTCGGGGTGCATCACCAGGCGGATGCCGCGCTCGATCGCGCGCCGCCCCGAACGCGCGAGCTGTGGCGCGAATTGCTCCAGGATGGCGCGGCCGTTCGGCTCGTCAGCGAAGGGGAAGATCGAGGAGGGCAGACGGTACAGGGAAATGCCTTCGCGCTCGCAATAGCGCATCGCTTCGTCGAAGGTCTGCAGGTTGTCGCGGTAGATGTCTTCCAGCAGCCGGCGCTGGCCGTCTTCGGAATGCTCCAGCAGGCGCTTGCGTGTCAGCGCGCGGTAGCGGACGTCCCTGGACGTGGTGATGCAGACGAGGCCGAGCTGTGGTCGCATGGGGTGTGAGAGGCGTGGCTGCCGCGCGCCGGGGCGCGCGGCGGATGGCGGGATCAGCCCTTGGCCTGGTGGGCGCGGATCTGTTCGCGCAGCTGCTGGCCGTTCGAGTGCGTGTAGTCCTTGTCGATCTCGTAGCTCACCATCGCCTTGAGCTGGGGATCGAGCTGGTTGCGCAAGGCGCCGAGGAATTGCGGTTCCGCAACCAGCGCCAGGCGGTCGAAGCGGCCTTCCTGTTTTGCCTGCAGCAGCATGGCGCAAATGTCGCTGGCAAAGGTCTGCGACTCGCGCTGCTCCGGCGTCTGTTGCGGCTGGTATTGCTTGGTCGGCATCGCGTCCCCCGAACCGTGCTTGCTCTGGCCGGCCGCGAGCGGGCTCATGCGGTCGCTGAGTTCGTCGGTCGTGCCTGTACGCGCGGCGGGATTGACCAGGTCCTGCACTTCCTGCAGCGGCGTGTTCGAGTCGGATTCGGCAAAGATGCGGGCGCGGCCACTGTCGGCCGACACGATCCAGGTTGTATTCATGCTACCTCCGTTGACGATGGAAATGTTTTTCTTTAGTGAACCAATCGATTCACTTCCCGTCTAGCTGTTCAAGGGAAGTCTATCCGAAGCAGGTTTTTGGGGAGGCACGAAAGGCGCGTCCGCGGCCGGTGCATGTGGGGCCTGCGCCGGCCTTGGCGTTCAGCGCGGCTGGCCGAACACCTGGGTCCAGTAGACGATGCCGGACCGTTTCTCGGCGGCGATGCCGTAGGCCGCGCCCATCTCGGTGAAGCGGGCGTTCATGATGTTGGCGCAGTGGCCGGGACTGTCGAGCCAGCTGGCCACGGCCTGTTGCGGCGTGTGCTGGCCGAAGGCGATGTTCTCGCCCACCAGCTTCCAGTGATAGCCGGCGCGCCGCGTGCGTTCCGCCGCCTTGCTGCCGTCCTTGGCCGTGTGGCTGAAGTAGCGGCGCGCCGCCATGTCTTCGCTGTGGCCGAGCGCGGCCTGCGCCAGGGCCGGGTTCCAGCTCAGCGGGGGCGCGGGCGGGAAATGCTGGTCGCCGCAGGTGTGGCCGCTGGCGCGCGCGGCGTTGACGCCCTCGAGGATGAGCTTGCCGGCGTCGCGCCAGTCGGGGAAGATGGCCGACGGCAAGGGCGGCGCCGGACGGGCGAACACCACGGTCCATTCCTTGCCGTCGCGGTAGCTGCCGGCCGCCGAGAAGCGCGTGTTCAGCAAGATGCGGCAATATTTCTGCTGGATCACGTTCATGGCCGCCTGGGCGTCGTCCGGCCCCCTGACCGAGATCGCCTCGGCCTGTTCGGCGGCATAGCCCGCGCCTTCGAGCGCGTATTCGATGAAGGTGCCGGGACCGATGCGCACCCGGGCCAGCGCCGGATGGGCTTGCAAGGGTGGGACGGGCGCCGCCGTCTCGCCATTGCAGGAGCCGGGCGCGGCGCGGTAGGCATTGATCATCGCGACCAGCTCACCCGCCTGGCCGCCGGCGGCCGAGGCCGGCTGCGCACTGGCGGCGCTACCCGCAGACGCAGGCGCAGCGGCCGCCAGCATGGCGGCGGCAAGCAGGAGGGACGCCTGCGGTCGTCCCCGTTTCAGGATCGTGCAATCAGACATGTCTTCGAATTCACTATGCCGCTTCGGCATGGCCAGGCGTGACGGGCAGCCAAGTCACCCGGAAAGTAAAAACGCCAACCTGGCGGTCGGCGCTGCGATGCATTCCAGCCCAAGCCCAGATGGGGACGGTCCGCGAAAATACCATAGAACCGCCCGGCTCCCCGGCCAGGCGGTATCGGCCGGATGCGGGCAGGCTAGCGTAACTGGGCTGGCGCAAGCGTGCCAGGGTTATTGCCGTGGATGGTGCGCACCAGCCTGGACGTGTCCAGTCCCTGCGCCCGCAGGCGGGCCAGCAAGGCCTCGTAAGCAGCGGCATCCACCTGCGGCGTGCGCGACAGGATCCACAGGTATTCGCGCTTGGGCTCGCTGACCGCGGACAGCCGGTAGTCCTGGTCGAGGTCGATAACCCAGTAATCGCCCCAGACCATGGGAAGGAAGGACAGGATCGCGGGCGCGAAGCGCACTTCGAGCCTGGGCGAGGTCGCGGAGCCGACCTGGCGCGCCACGCCTTCGGCCACCTCGGCCCCGCCATCCCTGGTGCGGCAGCGGTTGACGACCTTGACCCTGCCGTCCTCGCGCAGGCTGTAGGTGGCCGTGGTGTCGCCCACGCATTTCTTCTGGAAGTCGTTCGGGAATTTGGCGATCTCGTACCAGGCGCCCATGTAGCGCTGGACGTCGAGC
This sequence comes from Massilia sp. AB1, assembly GCF_018119385.1. Taxonomy (NCBI): domain Bacteria; kingdom Pseudomonadati; phylum Pseudomonadota; class Betaproteobacteria; order Burkholderiales; family Oxalobacteraceae; genus Massilia; species Massilia sp. AB1. The sequence goes on from NZ_JAGKSG010000014.1 coordinate 9,526, forward strand.
GCGGGGATGGTGGCCAGCGCTTCCGCGGCCGGCGCGGCCCCGGCATGCAGGCCCAGCGCGCACAGGGCGCTGCTCAGTAACACGCGTTTCATATCGGTCTCTCGGCAATGTGATGCAGGCTAGCGTAAATGACAAGGCGTTTCGCCGGCGCTTGCTTGGGTGGAAAGGGCCAGGCCCGGGACCGGGCGCCGGGCAAACACGCGCCCCGCTACACTGGCGCCAACACCACATTCGTCGAGGACAGGGGTTCTAACAGTTCGCGCGAAACTTATTCAATTTTGGTTAGTCATACAGAAGCAAATTCAGTTCGAACGCTGTAGCCAAAGCTCGTAGGGTCTTGCTGCGCTACGTCTACATGCCGATAGAACTGAATTGGCTTGCGGTGAGTTCCACCGTGACTGCCTGTGGAGGGGAAGGCGCTGGCCTTGCGTCCGAGCGCAAAGTGAAACCGGCCCCTATGAAGCAGGAATCCAACTGTATCGCCGACTTTAAGCAGTATCGAGTAGCTTTACGTAAGTTTGGGAGAACGGTGCATTCGATGGATTTCAGTTCCTGGCAGGCCGCGCTGACCACCATGATCGGCCTGGCCGTGTTCACGCTGCTCGGGGTCGGCATCCGCATCCTGGTGATGCAGACCGTGCAGCAGCGCCGCGAGCGCATGAACCGCCAGATCAACGAGCGCCTCAAGACCCTGATCGGCGCCTACCGCACCCTGGGCGGCTCCTTTACCGGCCGGCTGACGGTGGATCCGACCCATTTGCGCGACCTGCGCGTGGCGGCCCAGGCGCAGATGGAAGCCATGGATGGGCAAAGCCGGCAGGGCATCGAAGAGGGGGCGGAAGGGTCGGACCGTGCGCGCCGCATCCGCGATGCGGTCGAGGCTGCGCTGGCCGACATCATCCTGCTCGGAACGGAAGAGCATTGCCGCCTGGCCAGCCAGGCCGCCAGCGACATGGCGGCGGGGCGTCCCATCCACACGGCCGAGCTGGTCGTTTCCCTGCGCAACTTCATCCGCGCCGCGCTCGACCTGGAAGCCATTCCGGCCGGCCTGGCGATTCCGCTGCAGGGGCCCACCCGCACCCAGGGCGCCGCCGGCAGGAAGGGCGGCGCGGAGCGCGCCGGTGCGGAGCGCGGCAGCGGCCAGGGTGGCGGCCAAGGCAGCGGGCGCGGAGGCAATGCGGGCGGCGCCGGCACGGGTGGCGATCCCATGCCGGCCTTCGGACAGCGGCGGGCCGATGCGCCGGCCTTCGATCCGAAGGACAGCGATCCGCTGCTCTGAACCGGGCGCCAGCCTAGAGCGAAGACAGGGCCGGCCCTTCGGGCTTGCCGAGCCAGGTGGTGGCGAAACGCTGGCGCGCCGCGCTCAGCGCCGCCTCGTCGCCGCGTACCCGGTAGACTTCCATCAATCCGCGCAAGGCCCAGCCGTTGCTGGGCGTGCGCGCCAGCGAAGCCCGGAACACCTGCTCGGCCTCATCAAGCTGCTTCGCGCGCAGCAGCGTCACGCCGAGCGACTGGCGCACCGGGTAGTACCAGTAGGGCGGTTCCATGTAGGGCAGGCTGTCCTGCACCGCCACCGCTTCGCGGTAGGCCGCGATCGCGCCCTTGAGGTCGCCCTGGCTGTCGGCCAGCCGGCCACGCGCCACCGCCCGCGCGGTCTGGACGATTTCGCGTCCCGGCACGCCCCAGTCCGTGACCGCCTTGAAGTCGCCGGCCCGTTCGATGCGCTCGAGCGCGGCGATCTCGCGCCGGGCCGCCGCATGCGCCCCCTTGCGCGCATGGCCGACGGCGCGCGCGTAGTGCCACATCGCCTTGACCAGCACGAAGTCCGGGCCCGGATCGGGCAGGGACACCAGGGTGTCCGGGCTGCTGAACTGCACATGGGCGAAGTAGGGCGCCGACTTGACCGGCTGCAGCACCCCGATGCCCTTGAGCAGCTCGGGGCTGATCACCTGGTCGAGCTTGGACGCGGCATCGAGCGTGGTCTTGCCGTCGCCGCCCATCAGGGCCGACACCATCACGAAGTGGATGTTGTGCGGGTAGTAGGCGCCGCGGTAGACCGGGTCGCTGCCGGTGTTCGCGAAATAGCGTTCGTCGGCCGCGATCGCGTCCAGGTTGGACTGCAGCGCCTCGCGGTACAGGCCGAGCCGGTAATAGATGTGGGACGGCATGTGCACGATGTGGCCGGCGCCGGGAATCTGCTGCGCCAGCACGCGCGCCGAAGGCAGCGCCTTGTCGGGGTGGGTCGAGGCTTCCATCGCGTGGATGTAGTAGTGGGCCGCACCCGGGTGGCTGGGATTGCGTTCGAGTACGCGCTCGAGGGCGTCGACCATCTCCGCCGTGCGGTTCTTGGGCTGGGCGCCGCCTTCCGCCCAGTAGTCCCAGGGGGAGAGGTCCATCAGCGACTCCGCGTACAGCACCTGGATGGTGTCGTTGTTCGGATGGGCGCGCGCGGCCTCGGTCATGGCGTCCGCATAGGCCTTGTCGAGCGCGGCCCGGTCGGCCGTCGGATCGGTGCTGTAGCGGCGCGACACGGCCCGGATCAGGGACTGCTCGGCCGGGGTGGCGCCCTTGGCGTGGCGCATGGCGCTGGCCGCCGCCGCCGCCGCCGGGGCCACCGCCTCGGGGAACATCGGCGCGTTGATGTTGGGGCCGAGCGCCAGCGCTTCGCCCCAATAGCACATGGCGCAGGATGGATCGAGTTGCTGCGCGGCGCGGAAGGCGCGCGCCGCCTCGGCGTGGTTGAAGGAGAAGGTCAGGCGCATGCCCTGGTCGAAATAGGCCTGGGCCTTGGGATTCCTGGTGGAGACCGGGACGTGCAGGGCGCCGAGATTGTCGTACAGCGGGGGCGGGGCTTCCTTGCCCGCCTCTTTCCTGGCGGGCGGCTGCTGGCCCGGCTGGAAGGGACGGGTTTCCACCTGGGCCTGGGCCAGCAGCAGGTGGTCGAGCAGCGGCGGCCGGCCGGGACGGGCCGGCGTGCAGACCGTGGATGCGAACAGCGGGTCGAAGGCAGGCCGCGCCTTGGGGGGCTCGGCCTGGGTGGACGGCACAGTAACGAGGACAGCGGCGAGGACGGCCGCGGCGGCGATCCCCGGCAACACGAAACGCGCTTTCATGACGCCTCCCTGGAGGACAAGGTTTGCAGCTCAATGCGTGCAACTCAATGCGTGCAGTCATGGCGCGCATGGCCCTTGGAGTCGGGAAGAAAGCGCTGAGTTCCCGCGCGGCCCCGCTCAGGCCTTGCGCACGAATTCCGACTTCAGGCTCATGGCGCCGAAGCCGTCGATCTTGCAGTCGATGTCGTGGTCGGCGTCGACCAGGCGGATGTTCTTGACCTTCGTTCCCTGCTTGATGACGCCGCCGGAACCTTTGGGCTTGAGGTCCTTGATCACGGTCACGGTATCGCCATCCTGTAAGACATTGCCGGAGGCATCGCGGTAGACCCGGACGGCGTCGAGCGTGGCGGCCGCCTGGTCCGGCCACTCATGGGCGCATTCCGGGCAGACGTACTGGCCGCCGTCTTCATAAGTATAGGCGGACTGGCACTGGGGGCAAGGAGGCAGGGAAGACATGGGAAAACCTTGTTGGATCGGGTGGTGAAAGAATGCATCCTGTTCGGATTCCGGCATTCTAGCCCACTGCGGAACCGGCGCCGGCTCGCCGCCATCCGCCCGGCCATTCCACCCATTCTGCATTTCGTCGCATGGCGGCCTCGGCGCTAGCCGCGCGGGTGCATCATCCGGCTCGTCAATAACAACAATCAGGAGCCACACATGCGACTACGTCAACTCGCGGGTACCCATCCCGTCCTCACCGCCGTGTCCTGCGCCGGCCTCCAGTTCTTGGTCACGACCCTGATCCTGAAACTGGGCAGCGCCTTCGCACCGGCCAGCGCCTTCGGCCAGGTCAAGCTGCTCGCCTTCGCCTCCACCGTCATCCTGCCGCTCCTGCTGGTCCAGGCCTTCGGCCTGTGGCGCCAGGTCGGCCTTGAATTCGGCAAGACCCGGCCCGGTTTATTCTTCCTGGCCAGCATGCTGCTGTGCGTGCTGTTCCTGTCGATGGGCGTGCACCTGCAGGAGCAGCGTCCCCTGGGCAGCGAAATCCTCATCCAGTTCATCAATGCCTTCGGCGAGGAACTGCTGTTCCGCGGCCTGATCTTCGCGGTGCTGCTGCGCCTGGCGAAGTGGAAGGGGATCGTGATCTCGGGCGTGCTGTTCGGCGGCATGCACCTGATCCATGGCTTCATGGACGGCAACTGGACGCACGCGATGTGGTGGGCGCTGGCGACCACGCTGTCGGGCATGATGTTCGCGGCGGTGCGCTACGAGACCGGCAGCCTGTGGCTGACCATCGTCCTGCACATGGTCCTCAACCTGAGCAAGATCTATTCGAACATCGAGCCGGCCGCCGGTCCTGCCGCGCTGCTGATCGCCGAGCGCGCGGCCTACGGCCTCGAGCTGGCGCTGGTCGCCTGGGCGCTGTTCGCGACCGGCCGCCGCCGCGGGAGCGGCGCGCAAGCAACGCCCGGCTGAGCAGGAAAGGAAACGGTCAGGAAACGGTGCTAGCATACGGCCTGCAAGCCTGCTCCCGCAGGCCGTCCATTCGCCCGATCATGCCCCGAATCGCTTCCTTCCTGCTGGCGAGCGTGCTTTGCCTGTGCACCATGCCGGGCGGCGCCGCCACCTACACCTACCTGCGCCCCGAGTGGAGCGATACCGATCGCGATCCCTACGGCGTCGCGCTGCTGAAGCTGGCCTTCGCCAAGGCCAGGGTCTGCCATACCCTGGTGTACAGCGAACAGAGCATGAAACAGGCGCGCGCCGTGCTCGAGCTGGAAAGGGATTCCGGCAAGCTGGACATCATGATCACCATGACCTCGCCGGAACGCGAAGCTGCGCTGCTGGGCGTGCCGGTGCCGCTCACCAAGGGCATGCTCGGCTGGCGCATCGCGCTGGTGCGCAAGGAAAAGCTGGACCAGTTCGCCGAGGTGCGCTCGGCCTCGCAGCTGAAAAAATTCATCGCCGGCCAGGGCCACGACTGGCCGGACACGGCGATCCTGCGCGCCAGCGGCTTGCCGGTCGAGGTGTCCTCGACCTACGACGGCATGTTCAAGATGCTGGAAGCAGGGCGGATCGATTATTTCCCGCGCGCCGTCCAGCAGGTCTTCGCCGAGCGCGAGCGCTACCCGAGCCTGGCGGTCGAGCCCCACCTGGTGCTGCGCTACCCGACCGATGCCTATTTCTTCGTCAACCGGCGCAACACGCGCCTGGCGGCGGACGTGCAGCGGGGCCTGGAAGCGGCGCTCGCCGACGGCTCCTTCGACCGCCTGTTCTACAGCTATTTCGCGCCCCAGATCGCTGCCGCCGGCCTGGAGCGGCGCCGCATCATCGACCTGCCGAATCCCGTGCGCGCGCCATCCCTGCCGGTCGAGCGGAGCGGCCTGTGGTTCTCGCTGGCGGACTTGCGCAAGCCGTCCTTCCTCGACGCCGCAGGAGGCAAGGCGCGGCCGCCGGCCGCCGCGAGCGCCTGCCCCGCGGCGGAAGGGCCTGCGCTATAAATTGTCAGGCGCCTGGGTCAGTGATGCAGGGGCGCCCCCATGCCTGCTGCCTGGCCTGGTTGCGCGGGCCGGAAGGCCTTCTCGCCGGCGGCGGTGTCGTGATAGCTCTGGAAGAAGGCGACCTTGCCGTCGCGTAGCGTGAACACGTGCACCCAGGGGCTGTCGTAGGTGCGGCCGGTATGCCTGGCCAGCCAGGTGGCTTCGCCGGTGACGACGACCTTGTCGCCTTCGGCGATGAATTCCTTCGGTTCGAAGCGTACCGCCTGAATGGACTGGTCCAGCTGTTCGAAGAAGCGGGCGATCTCCGCCTTGCCGTTGTGCCTGCCCGCGAAGGGCACGTTCTCCACTTCGGGCTCGATCCAGAGCGCGTCGTCGTGATAGCGCTCCAGCAGGTGGATGATGTCGCCTTTCTGGAACAGCCGGTAGCCTTCCATCACTATCCGCTTGTTTTCCTGTGCGTCCATGATAGTTCTCCTCTCTTGTGTCGTCGCTCCGTGGCTGCCGCGCTTGCCGGAGCCGCCACGGGTCACTTTCAGGCTACTGCGTGAGGCGGCAAATACAAGGTCGGCTGCGTGAAAACATTCACCTGCCGCTGCGGGCAGGGAGCGCCGTGACAATCCGATGATTTTCTGAGAAGCAATTTAGATACCATATCCGCTTCGTCAATCGGCTTTCCCAATACTGACATCCTGAAAAGAGAGAACCCATGAAACACACTACGCTCGCGCTTGCTGTCGGCGCCGCCCTCATCCTGTCGGCTTGCGGTGGCGGCGGCGGCGATGCTCCCGCGCCCGTCGCCTCCGCACCAGTCTCGACCTTGTCGACGATCACCGCCGGCAACGCGAACAGTGTCGCCGCCAACGGATATGGCGCCAGTACCGTGATCGGCGACTCGTCCTCCTCGTTCACCGGCATCCTGACCGGTGTCAGCGTGTCCGGCGGCGGCGGCGTCGGCGTGGTGGCCCCAGTCCTCAAGCTGATCAAGCACGCCGGCAGCGCACCGCAGCTGCTGACGGGCGTTACCATGTCGAGCAGCTGCACCGGCGGCGGCACCGTGACGATCGACGCCACGATGCGCAGCGAGCAAGCGCTCAGCAATGGCGACACCATGAGCGTGTCGGCGCAGAACTGCGTCGAAGACGGCGAAACGGTCAACGGCAAATTGAGCGTCACGTTCTCCAACCTCAGCGGCGACATGCTGAACAGCTCGATTTTCGGCGCGACCCTGGACATGCGCTTCACCACCCTGAGCATCACCAGCGGCAGCGAAGCGGTGACCGTCAACGGCGACATGAAGGTCGCGATCAACCAGGCGAGCCCGACTTCCAATTCGCTCTCGATCTCGGGCCAGTCCCTGCAGGCGACGGAACAGCGTTCCGGCAGCACCATCGCAAGCGTGACCCTGGCGAATTACACGATGACCGGCAGCACCAATGGCAATGCCATCACCAGCGCGGCGAGCTTTGCGGTAGCGGGCAACAGCACCGCACTGGGCCAATTCAGCTACACGGTGAAAAACGTCCAGCCCTTCGTCAGCACCGGCAGGGCCGTGCCGGACAGCGGCGCGCTCATCGTCAACGGCGCCGGGTCCTCCGTGACGCTGACGGTCGTCGACAGCAACAACGTCCGCCTCGACCACAGCGCCAAGGGCGACGGCGTGATCACGCAAACCAACACCCTGACCTGGGCCGCCTTCCTCGCCCTGCAATGATCGCGTCCCACGGCCTGGTGCGCGCCCGCGCCCGCCAGGCCGTACATATCGCTTTGTAAGGGACCAGCCGCACCTGTCCACCGCGTTGTGGCGGGTGCGGTCTTCCTGTGAAAATCATGAAACTGATCTTTTTCGCCGGAGTCGGCATCGCACTGTCGGCGGCGCTGGTTGCGCCCGCCAGTGCACAATGGCAAACCAGCGCAGGCGTGGGCGCGCGCAGCGTCACCCACACCGAATACGACCTCGCCGGCCGCCGCGTGGTGCGCGAGCGCGGCTGGCTGCCCGGGGTGGCGCTCGGCGCCGCCTGGCAATCGGGCGACCTCACCTGGACCGCCGGGATCGATGGCTATCGCGGCGATATCGACTATCGCGGACAGACGCAAGGCGGGGTCCGGGCCGACTCGGCCACGTCGACCACCCTGGCGTCGATGCAGGTCGGCGCGGCCTATGCCCTGGGCCGCGATGTCTCGGCACTGGCGGCGCTCGAGCTGGACCGGTGGAAGCGCACGATTCGTCCTGCCGGCGGCAGCGCCGGCCTCCGGGAAAGCTACCGCTCGTGGCGGCTGGTCGCGGGCGCGGCCAAGGACTGGCGTCCGGCGCCCGGACTGGTGCGCGCCGATGCGGCGCTCGTCCTGTCGGAGCCCGAGCGCATGCGCGTCGATTTCTCCGGCATGTTTGACACCGCTTCCTTCGACACGCGGCACGGGCGCGGCCTGCGGCTCGGCGTGAGCCTGAACCCCGCGTTCGCCAGGCAGCTTGTCTTCAGCGCCCGTTACGACTGGATGCGCATCCCGCGCAGTGCCGACACGCCGCTGACGGCGCGCGGAGAATTATGGGGCATGGTGGCGCAGCCGGAACATCGGCGGCAGTCGCTCACCCTGACGGCGTCGGCCGTGTTTTAAACCGGACAGTCAAGCCTTCAATGCGTCGGCGCGGGGGCCGCGCCCGCGCCCCCCCCCCCCCCGGGGGGCGGGGGGGGGGGGGGGGGGGGGGCGGGGGGGGCGGGGGGCGGCGCCGCCGGCGCGCCAGGCCGCATCCAGGTGGTGCGAAATGTAGGCGTCGAACACATTGGGCTGGATGCCGAACTTGTCCACCAGTTCCGGATGCTCCTGCGCCACGTAGTAGCGGTTCAGGCCATCGAACCAGACGTAGCGGTAGCCCTGCCCGGTGACCAGCGGCTCCCAGCTGTCGTGGTTGGTGGCGCGGCTGTTCGGCAGGGTCGCTTCGATCACCAGGATCCACGGGCGCCAGCGCGCGAAGTCCATCCCGCGCAGCACCTCGCCCTCGAAGCCTTCGACATCGATCTTCAGGAAGTGGATGTCCCCGTGCACGTGCTCGGCGCACACCGAGGCCAGGGTGCGCACCGGCACCGTCAGCTCGGCGATGGCGTGGCCTTCGGCGCGGTGCTGCTCGGCCACCGCGGCGTCCGGCGAGGCCCAGCCGCGCACGTCCGGGACGTCGTACAAGGTCAGTTCGCCGTCCTGCGCGCCGGCCGCGACCGCCAGGTTGACGTCGCGCGGGCGCTGCGCCAGGAAGGCCTGGTGGAAGGAGGGCAGGGGTTCGATGCTGATGCCGCGCCAGCCGCGGTCGTAGAAGGCCTTGGTGACCGAATGCTCGACCGGGTCGTTGGCGCCGACGTCGATGTAGAAGCCGCCCTGCACGTGGCCGAGGGCGCGCCACAGCAGCACGTCCTCGTTGTTCTGGGCGTAGGAGAGGAAGTAGTCGTGCTTCATGCGGTGGTGTCCCCGAACAGGCGGCCGAAGCCGGCGCGGCGCGCCAGCGCGGCCGCCGCCGAAGGCTTGTCGTAGACGAACAGCAGCACCAGCGCCTGGGCCAGCAAGTCCTGCGTGCTCGCGGTTTCGCGCACGAACACGGCGTCGCCCCAGCCGAGACGGTCGCGCGAGCGGTGGCCGCCGCCGTCGACGCTGGGATAGCGGCACAGCGAATGGAAGTCCAGCAGGTAGAAGCCGGCCGACCGCAGCAGGATCTCGATCTCCGAGAACAGGGCCTGGCCGGCATAGATCGGCGCGAAGGCCACTTCGCAGTGCACGACGTTGGTGCGCGCCAGCACGGCGCTCGCATGGCGCAGCACCGGCAATTCGAAGCCCTGGATGTCGAGCTTCAGGAAGTCGACCGCCTCGAGGTCCGCCAGCACCTCGTCCAGGCGGCTGGTCGCGACCTGCTCGGTGCGCAGGGTGTGCAGGTGGTCCAGGTCGCGCAGCTGGCTGGTGAGCTCGCGGTTGAAGGGCAGCAGCGAAGAGGTGGCGTCGTCGCTGTTGATGTGGAAGGTGTGCGTGCCGCCGTCGCCGATGAAGGTCGGATGGAGGGTGACCCGGCTGTCCGGATTGCGCAGGCGGCTGGCCGCGATCTTTTCCTGCTGCGGCTCGAAGCCGACGATGCGGTAGGGCAGGCCCTGGCGCGTCAGCGGCGCATAAATGTGCTCCTCGGTCTCGAGTTCCTGGGCGCCGATGTCGACCACGGTCAGCGGGCGCGCCAGCAGGCCGGCGGCCTCGCCGGCGATGCGGCGCTTGAGCGCATCCAGGCTGCCCTCGGTGCCGTGGCCGAGGCGGTATTCCTCGGAATCCATCAGCGCCGCGACGAGCTCCTGGGCCCCGGCGCCTTCGGCCAGGCGCGCGCTCCAGTAGGCCCGGCCGGCGGGGTCGGGTTCGCGGCCCAGGAAGCCCCGGTACAGGCTGCGCACGATGGCATGATGGGTTGCGCTGGTATCTGGCATGGGTTCTCGTTAATGGGCTCTTGTTAGTGACTCAGCGGACGCTGAACTGCAGCTGCGGATGCAGGTTGACCAGGCCGCCCCAGGTGATGGAGGCGGGATTCGGGGCCACCACGAAGCTGTGCACCTCGTGCAGGTAGTTCAGCACGTTCTCGAACGAGCCTTCGCCATGGCCGCCGGCGCCCAGGCCGACGGTGAGGGTGTATTCGTCCGGGAACAGGTTCAGGTTCAGGGAAAAGCCGGCGCTCAGCACCGCGCCGGCGGCGGCCGGCCCCGGCGCGCGCCGCATGCAATAGCTGTTGGTCTCGAACAGCACGGCGCCGAAGCGGTTGCGGATCTTGAAGCCGACATGCGGGTCGGCCACGTCCTGGTGCAGCAGGTAGTCGATCTGCAGGGTCGCCGGCTCGTCCGCCACCAGGGTCGTGCGCTCGTGGCCGTGGCGGTCCAGCAGGCGCACGCCGACGCAGTCGGCGGCGGCGGTGGTGATGCTGCCGGTCTTGCCCGCGAGCGCCGTCATGTGCGCCCGTTCGAGGGGCTGGACGGGGGCGGTGTGGATCCGGATCGCGTCCGGCGCCTGGTCGGCCCGTCCCAGCAGCTCGGCCTGGTACAGGTCGAGGGCGTCGGCCGGCGCGCCGTCGAAGGCGATGCGGCCGCCGCGCAGGAAGATGCAGCGGTCGCAGATGTTCAGGATGGTGCCGGCGCTGTGCGACACGAACAGCAGGGTGGTGCCGGCCTGGATGAAGCGCTCGATGCGGGCGTAGCATTTCTGCTGGAAGAACACGTCGCCCACGGCCAGCGCCTCGTCCACGATCAGGATGTCGGGGCGCACGCAGGTGGCCACGCTGAAGGCCAGGCGCACCTGCATGCCGCTCGAGTAGACCCGCACCGGCTGGTCGATGTAGTCGCCGATGTCGGCGAACTCGAGGATGTCGGCCATCCTCGCTTCGATCTCTTCCAGCTTCAGCCCCAGCAGCTGGCCGGCCAGCACGGCGTTCTGGCGTCCCGTGAAGTCGGGATGGAAGCCCATGCCCAGCTCCAGCAGGGCGGCCACGCGGCCTTCCAGGCCGACGGCGCCGCAGGTGGGCTGGGTAGTGCCGGTGATCAGCTTGAGCAGAGTGCTCTTGCCGGCGCCGTTGACGCCGATCAGGCCGACCGCCTCGCCCGGCCGGATGGCGAAGCTGATGTCCTGCAGCACCCACTTGAGCGCATGGCGCGGTCCGCCCGGCAGCACCCAGTCGGCCACCCGCGCCCAGCGCGAGCGGTATTGTTTATAGGCCTTGCCCAGGCCCTGTGCGACGATTGTGCCCATGACTGCGCCCATTACAGTTCGTCCACCATTTCGCCGGCGCGCTTGCGGAACATGCGCAGTCCCAGCACGCACAGCAGCAGGGCCAGGACCAGCACCGGCGCCAGGCCGCGCCAGGCCGGCCATGCGCCGCGCACCAGGATGTCCTGGCAGGCCGCGATCACGGGATACATCGGATTCCAGGCCAGCAGCCCGCGCACGTGCTCCGGCAGGATGGAGGCCGGGTAGACGATGGGCGTGAACCAGAACCAGAACTGCATGGCAATGCCCATGAACTGGCCGACGTCGCGGAAGAAGACATTCAGGATCCCGCTCACCATGCCGATGCCCAGGGCCAGCAGCACCATCAGCAGCAGGACCGGGAGCAGGGCGGCGTAGGCCGGGCCGGGGAAGTTGCCGCTGGCGAGGAGGAAGACGGTGAACAGGCCGAAGATGATGCCGAAGTTGACCAGCGCGTTCAGCACCGCGATGACGGGCAGGGCGATGCGCGGGAAGCTGACTTTCTTGAGTAGTTCGGCTTGCTCGATGAACATGTTTTGGCCGCGCGCGACGATTTCGGCGAACAAGCCCCAAGTGAGGATGCCGGCGCACAGGTAGACCGAATAGGCCAGGCTGGATTCGCTGCCGGGCAGGCGGGCGCGCATCACCTCGGCGAAGATCACCGTGTACACCAGGATCATGGCCAGTGGACTGAGCAGCGACCAGAGCGCGCCCAGGATGGCGTTCGCGTATTTCGACTGGAACTCGCGCTTCACGCTGCCCAGCACGAAACCGCGGTAGGTCCACAGGCTTCGCAGCATCAGGGGCATCATGGGTTGATCGGCGCGGCAGGCGCCTCGAAAGAAGGCGTGGTAGTTGTCGTCATCATAAGCAAGGCCGGGTGGGCGAAAAAATTATACTCCACGGTCCTGTTGTCTTATTGTCCAATTGTAACGAATTGTCCAAGCGTGCGACACATTCCCACCCTATCCGAATGACGTCTCTTATTAAGAATTCCTTCTTGATGACTTGGCAAGCTTAACCTAGTATCGGCGAGCCGGACTAACTAATACTTACACATCAGGCGGGAGTCCAACATGGGAAACAGCATCGATCAGCTTCGTAGAAGAACAGCCGCACAGGCCGCCGCGCTGCTGGCGCTCTGCCTGCCGGCCGCGGCCTTCGCCGGCGGCCAGCCGGCCCGCAAGCCGGTCTCCACCAATGCGGCGGACACCCAGTACATCGAGCGCGGCCGCTACCTGGTGCGCATCGCCGGCTGCAACGACTGCCATACGGCGGGCTATGCGCAGACTGCGGGGCAGGTGCCGGAAAAAGAATGGTTGCTCGGCGACCAGCTCGGCTTTCGCGGCCCCTGGGGTACAACCTATCCGGCCAACCTGCGCATGACGATGACGGCCCTCGGCGAAGACGACTGGATCAAGGCTGCCCAGACCGTCAAGCTGCGGCCGCCCATGCCCTGGTTCGCGCTGCGCGACATGGACAAGGAAGACCTGCGCGCGATCTACCGCTTCGTGCGCCACCTCGGGCCGGCCGGCAAGCCGGCGCCGGCCTATCTGCCGCCGGGCCAGGCGCCGGCCGGGCCGGCGGTCCAGTTCCCGGGGCCGCCGCCGGGGGCTGCGGCCGCTCTGAAATAAACGGTCTGCCTCCCGGTAGCGCCCGTCCACGTCTCCTCAAGCTCCCCCGCCCGTACTTACGGGCGGCGGCACCGCACGTCCGTCAATCGGATCCCGCACAATAATATTGTAGAATATGCAATGAATTGTGACGTGCGTCACAAGCTCCGCGGCTTTTACGCCATAATGCGCCGTGCTCTAATTTCTGGCGGGAAGTTCCCGCCATGTCAGCTTCCGAACGCGCCATACCGATGACGCATCACAGATGACGCATCACAGATGAAACTCTTAGACGATAAAACCGAAATCGGCCGCGTCCTGCTGGCCTTCAAGCGCACGTTCTGGACGATCGGCACCTTCAGCGCCATCATCAACCTCCTGATGCTGGTGCCCTCGATCTACATGCTGCAGGTCTACGACCGGGTCCTGGCCAGCCGCAACGAGATCACACTCCTGATGCTGACCCTGCTGATGCTGGGCGCCTTCCTGTTCATGGGAGCGCTGGAGACCATCCGCGCCTTCGTGCTGGTGCGGGTGGGCGCGCGCTTCGACATGATGCTCAACAAGCGCATCTATACCGCCTCCTTCGAGCAGAGCCTGAAGCAGGCCGGCGCGAACGGCGGCCAGGCCCTGAACGACCTGACCAGCCTGCGCCAGTTCCTGACCGGGAACGCGCTGTTCGCCTTCTTCGACGCGCCCTGGTTCCCGATCTACCTGATCGTCATCTTCTTCTTCGAGCCCACCCTGGGCCTGTTCGCCCTGGGCGGCACCATCATCCTGGTGGCGCTGGCCTATATCAACGAGCGCGTCACCAAGAAGCCGCTGTCGGAAGCGAACACCATGGCGATCGCGGCCAGCACCCTGGCCACCAACAACCTGCGCAACGCCGAAGTGATCGAATCGATGGGCATGCTGCCCAACCTGATCGGCCGCTGGTTCAAGATGCACGGCAAGTTCCTGAACCTGCAGGCCGACGCCAGCCAGAAGGCCGGCGTCATCGGCGCCGCCACCAAGTTCGTGCAGACCGCGCTGCAGTCCCTGGTGCTCGGCTTCGGCGCCTTGCTGGTGCTGGAAAACCGGATCACGCCGGGCATGATGATCGCCGCCTCGATCCTGGTCGGCCGCACCCTGCAGCCGGTGCAGCAGGTGATCGCGGTGTGGAAGAGCGTGAGCACGGTGCGCAGCGCCTACGAGCGCCTGACCAAGCTGTTGGAAGCCAATCCCGCGCGCGAAGCCGGCATGGCGCTGCCCCGTCCCCAGGGCGTGCTGACCGTGGAAGGCGTGACCGCGGCGCCCCCTGGCATGCGCAACCCGATCGTCAAGAACGTCAGCTTCGGCATCCAGCCGGGCGACGTGCTGGGCGTCATCGGCCCCAGCGGCTCGGGCAAGTCGACCCTGGCGCGCCTGCTGGTGGGCGTCTGGCCGGCCATGATGGGCAAGGTGCGCCTGGACGGCGCCGACGTCCACCACTGGAACAAGGCCGAACTCGGGCCCTACCTGGGCTACCTGCCGCAGGACATCGAACTGTTCGGCGGCACCGTCAGCGAAAACATCGCGCGCTTCGGCGAAGTCGATGCGGAGAAGGTGGTGGAAGCGGCCAAGCGCGCCGGCGTGCACGACCTGATCCTGCATTTCCCGGAAGGCTACGACACCAAGCTGGGCGACGGCGGCGCCGGCCTGTCCGGCGGCCAGAAGCAGCGCATCGGCCTGGCGCGCGCGATGTACGGCGACCCTTCGCTGATCGTGCTCGACGAACCGAACTCCAACCTGGACGACGCCGGCGAGCAGGCCCTGGTGGCGGCGATCGCCGACCTGCGCCAGCGCGGCAAGACCATCGTCCTGATCACCCACCGGCCGAGCGCGATCGGCGTCACCACCAAGCTGCTCCTGATGCGCGAAGGCAGCGTCCATATGTTCGGGCCGACCCAGCAGGTGCTGGCGGCGCTGGCGGAAGCCAATACCAAGGCCATGCAGGCGGCCCAGGCCGCGCAGGCCGCGGCCCAGGGCCGGCAGCCGGCTCCGGCGGCCCCGGCGGCCAGCGGAGGATCGAATCCATGAACTTGCTGAAGAACGAGACCGCGGAAGTCGTCGCCCACGACGTGACTCCGCTCGAAGTCAACACCGATGCGCGCGCCTTCAGCCGCATGGGCTGGCTGATCGTGCTGCTGGGCGTCGGCGGCTTCCTGCTGTGGGCGCTGCTGGCGCCGCTGGACAAGGGCGTGCCCCTGAGCGGCACGGTGGCGGCCGAGAGCAACCGCCAGGCGGTCCAGCATCTGGCCGGCGGCACCATCCAGCAGCTGCTGGTGCGCGACGGCGACGTGGTCAAGCAGGGCCAGGTCCTGGTGCGCATGAACCCGGTCACCGCCCAGTCGGCGGTCGAGGTCACCGAGACCCAGTACCTGACCGCGCTGGCCCACGTGGCGCGCCTGGAAGCCGAGCGCGACGGCAAGAAGAAGATCGTCTTCCCCGACGAGCTGCTCAAGCGCCGCAGCGAGCCGCGCGTCTCCGAGCTGATGAGCCTGCAGGAACAGCTGCTGCTGTCGCGCCAGGGTTCGCTGCAGAACGAAGTGGGCGGCCTGGACGAAAGCATCGCCGGCCTCAAGCTGCAGGTGGCCGGCCTGCAGGAATCGCGCGACAGCAAGAAGGAGCAGGTCGCCATCCTCAAGGAACAGCTGGCCGGCATGCGCGACCTGGCCAGGGAAGGCTATGTCGCCCGCAACCGCCTGCTCGACCTGGAGCGCACCTACGCCCAGCTGGGCGGGGCGATTTCCGAGGATATCGGCAACATCGGCCGCTCCCAGCGCCAGGTGACGGAGCTGAGCCTGCGCCGCGCCCAGCGCCTGCAGGAATACCAGAAGGAAGTGCGCACCCAGCTGTCGGACTACCGCAAGGAAGCCGACGCCCATCGCGCGCGCCTGCAAGCCCAGCGCTTCGAACTGGGCAATGTCGAGGTCAGGGCGCCGGCCAGCGGCACGGTGGTCAACCTGGCCGTGTTCACCAACGGCGGCGTGGTGCCTCCCGGCTTCAAGCTGATGGAAATCGTGCCCAGCGGCGCGCCGCTGATCGTCGACGGCCAGCTGCCGACCAACCTGGTCGACAAGGTGCGTCCGGGCCTGCCGGTCGAGCTGATCTTCTCGGCCTTCAACACCAACAAGACCCCGCACATCGAGGGCGAGCTGACCCATGTCTCGGCCGACCGCAGCGTCGACGAGCGCACCGGCTTCCCCTATTACAAGGTGCACGTCAAGGTGACGCCGGAAGGGGCGCGCAAGATCGCCCAGCACAAGATGGACATCCGTCCCGGCATGCCGGTGGAACTGTTCGTCAAGACCGGCGAGCGCACCATGATGAACTATCTGCTCAAACCCATCGTCGACCGCGCCCATTCGGCGCTCAGTGAGGACTGACATGCGCGCGACCTTCGCTATTCGCGCCGGTGCCGTGGGCCTCTTGCTGTCGCTGTCGGCGGGCGGCGCCGGCGCCGTCACCCTGCAGCAGGCCTACGAGGCCGCGCTGAGGCACGACCCGCAGTTCCGCATGCGCTTCTACGAAAACGAATCCGGCAAGGAGCTGAGCAAGCTGGGACGCGCGCAGCTGCTGCCGAATATCGCCGGCAGCTTTTCCTACGGCAAGAACGTGGCCGACCAGGAATTCGCGCGCATCGGCGCGGCGCCGGTCGTGACCCATCCCAAATACACCAGCCGCTCAGGCGTGGTGCAGCTGCGCCAGCCGCTGTTCAACCTGGACGCGATCATGCGCTACCGCCAGGGCAAGGTGCAGAGCGCCCAGAGCGGCGAGCTGTACGAGGCCGGCATCGACGAGGTGTCGGTGCGGGTGGTGAGTTCCTACCTGGACGTGCTGTTCGCCCAGGACCAGCTGGCGCTGGCGCGGGTGCAGCGCGACGCCCACCTGGAGCAGCAGAAGGTCAACCAGCGCCTGTTCGAAAAAGGCGAGGGCACCAAGACCGACATGCTGGAAACCCAGGCCCGGCTCGACCTGGCCGAAGCCCAGCTGATCGAATCCCAGGACAACCTGAAGGCCGCGCGCGAGACCCTGGAAGGGGTGATCGGCATGGATCCGGGCGAGCTGGAGCGCCTGGGCGACGATTTTCGCCCGCCGGCCCTGAACCCGTCCTCGTTCGAGGAATGGAGCAAGCTGGCGCTGGCGCGCAACAACCAGCTGGCGGCCGCCCGCCTGGCGGTCGAGAACGCGCGCCTGGACATCGGCCGCAACAAGGCCGGCCACCTGCCGCGCGTCGATTTCGTGGCCGTTTACAGCAAGGCCGACAGCGAAACCCTGAACTTCCTGGGCCAGGAAAACACCAACCGCCAGCTCGGCGTGCAGGTGAATATTCCGATCTATTCCGGCGGCGCCGTCAGCGCCAGCACGCGCCAGGCCGCGGCCAGCTACGGCCGGGCGCAGGCGGAACTGGATTCGCTGACCAACCAGACCCTGGTTGAGTTGCGAAAAGCCCACAGCCTGGTGACCAGCAGCGGACGTAAGATCGACGCCCTGATCAAGGCGGTCGAGTCGGGAAAGCTCCTGATGACCGCCACCGAGCAGAGCATCAAGGGCGGGGTGCGCATCAACCTCGACCTGCTCAACGCCCAGCAGCAGCTGTTCACCAGCCAGCGCGACCTGGCCCAGGCGCGCTACACCTACCTCGTCGGCTTGATGCGCCTGCGCGCGGCGGCCGGCACTCTGGAAAACGACGCGATCCGCGAGATCGCCGCCTACTTCCGCTGATCTTTCCGCATTCTCCGGAAACTCATCCATTGGCCCGTAGGGCGAACCCGGCAGTATCCGGGTTCGCCGTATGGCTGAGTTCTGTCGGTATTTATCTGCAGTTAACTTGCTGCTATCTTTTGGGAAATATCGCTCAAAAGAAAGCATCTCACGCACTCTTCAGTTGTTTGCGCCGCTTTTTTGATGGTTGGAGTAGCATCGGCTCTACCAAACTTAAGGAGGCTCAAAATGGCAGACAGTAATGCAATCGCAGTGCAGAAACTCTATGTGGCCTACTTCGGCCGTCCGGCGGATCCGGGCGGCCTGAATTACTGGTTGAATGCACTGAGCTACAACCCCAACGCCCTGCTCGAGATTTCGCGCCAGTTCGGGCTGTCGCAAGAATACCGCGACGAGTATGCGGGCATGACCAATCGCCAGATCGTCAGCAAGGTCTACGAGAACCTGTTCGCGCGCGAGGCGGACACGGGCGGCTTGAATTACTGGACCGACCTGATGGACCGCGGCGTGATCACGATCGACTACATCGTGACCGACGTGTCGCGAGCGGCGGCCGGCAACAGCGACGGCTTCCTCCTGAACGGCAAGGCCTCGGCGGCGCACACCTTCACCACCCGTCTCGACCAGCCGAACGAAGTCGCGGCCTATGCGGGCGAGGCTGCGATCAATGTCGCGGTCGATTTCGTCACGTCGGTGAAGGATATCCAGAGCGCGGCCGCAGGCAACGACCCGGGCTATGTGGATACCTGGATCACCAAGATGATGTCGCCGCCGACCGGCATGGACGACATCACGATTGTAGGCAGCCCGACCGGTTTCTGACTGACTTAGCTGATTCTGCTTAGCTGTTCCTGAATTCGCACGGACCTGGCGTCCGCGCAAACGTGAAAGAATATTTCAAACGCTGTGCCGCGTTGAAAGAAACTCACGCAAACTGCATCATGCAGCTGCACCTTGCCCGGAGGCCGCTTCTCCCGCGGTCTCCGGCGCGCAATGCGGGCAAGACACTCCCACCACATACTGCGGCGACAATTGCTGGCGCGGCGTCACCACGGCGCGGCAGGCGAAGCATTGGGCGGTTTCGGTCGGTTCCAGCTTGGGATTGAGGGCGGTGCGGTAGTCGAACACGAAGCAGTCGCCCGTGTAGTGGTCGCCGCCGACTTCCTCGAAATACTTCAGGATGCCGCCTTCGAGCTGGTAAACACGGTCGTAGCCGATGTTTTTCATGTGGATCGCCGCTTTTTCGCAGCGGATGCCGCCGGTGCAGAAGGTGACGACGGTCTTGCCGGCCAGCTCATCCTTGTGCTGGGCCGCGACTTCCGGGAATTCGGTGAACTTGTCGATGCGGTAGTCGAGCGTGTTGTTGAAGGTGCCGACATCGACCTCGAAGGCATTGCGGGTTTCCATCATCACCACCGGCACGCCCTCGTCGTCGTGGCCCTGGTCGAGCCAGCGCTTGAGCGTCTGCGGATCGACCGAGGGTGCACGGCCGAGTTCCGGCTTGATCAGGGGCATGCGCATGGTGATGATCTCTTTCTTGATCTTCACCAGCATGCGCTTGTGCGACTGCTCGGCCGACAGGCTTTCCTTCCACTCCAGGTCCGCCAGGCGGGCGTCACTGCGCACCCAGGCCAGGTACTGGTCGATGTGCTCGCGCGTACCCGAGAGGAACATGTTGATGCCTTCCGGGGTCAGCAGCACGGTGCCCTTCAGGCCCAGTTCGTTGCACAGGTCCTGGTATTGCGGACGCAGCTCTTCCAAGTTGTCGAGCGTGACGAATTTGTAGGCGGCGATGTTGACGTACTGGGTGGACATGGCGGATACGCGGTGAAAAGTCAGGGCGATATTATAAGGCAGGGTGGGGTGCATGCCGCTGGGTCAGGGCATTCTTGGTCGGTTGGCGTACTCAGCAAGCAACAATGTTGCTGGATGGTATGCACGCCCGTTGTCGTGTTTATAAGCAACAGCCAGACCCGCGTATTGCTTCATCGCACCGCCCGAGCAAGGTAAAATGTCAGGATGACCTCCCCGATCTTCACCCACCTGCGTGTCCACTCCGAGTACTCCATCGTCGACGGCCTGGTCCGTATTGACGAGCTGGTGGGCGCGGCCGCCAAGGACCAGCAGCCAGCGCTGGCCGTTACCGACCTGGCCAACACGTTCTGCCTGGTGCGCTTCTACAAGGCGGCGCGCGGCAAGGGGATCAAGCCGATCGTCGGGGTCGACGCCTGGATCACCAACGACGACAACCGCGACAAGCCTTTCCGCCTGCTGATCCTGGCCAAGAACCGCACCGGCTACCTGCAGCTGTGCGACCTGCTGTCCAAGGCCTGGCTCACCAACCAGTACAAGGGCAGGGCGGAGATCCGTGTCGAATGGCTCGAAGCCCTGGCCACCAGCGTTTCGACCCTGGAACCGGAGACCCCGCAGCACGACGCCCTGATCGTGCTCTCGGGCGCCCACTTCGGCGACATCGGCCAGGCCATCGACAACGGCGACCTGGCCAAGGCGGAAGCCGCGGCCCAGCGCTGGGCGCGCATCTTCCCCGGCCACTTCTACATCGAGATCCAGCGCGCCGGCCAGCCCAACCAGGAGCAGCAGGTGCGCCACTCGGTGGCGCTGGCCTCGCGCCTCGGCCTGCCGGTGGTGGCCACCCACCCGGTGCAGTTCCTGAGCAAGGACGAATTCATCGCCCACGAAGCGCGCGTCTGCATCGCCGAGGGCGAGATGCTGGCCAACGCCAAGCGCGTGCGCCGCTTCAACGAAGAGATGTGCTTCAAGTCGCAGGAAGAGATGGCGCGCCTGTTCGCCGACCTGCCGGGCGCGCTCGCCAACTCGGTGGAGATCGCCAAGCGCTGCAACGTCACCCTCACCCTGGGCAAGCCGCAGCTGCCGAACTTCCCGACCCCGGGCATGACCATCGACGAATACCTGGTGGCCGAGACCAAGAAGGGCCTGGAGGAGCGCCTGGTGCAGCTCTACCCGGATCCGGTACAGCGCGAGAAGGAGCGCCCCCGCTACGAAGCGCGTCTGGAGTTCGAGAACCAGACGATCATCAACATGAAGTTCCCTGGATACTTCCTGATCGTTGCGGAGTTCATCCAGTGGGGCAAGAACAACGGCGTGCCGATCGGTCCGGGCCGCGGCTCGGGCGCCGGCTCGCTGGTCGCCTACGCGCTCAAGATCACCGACCTCGACCCGCTCAAGTACAACCTGCTGTTCGAACGCTTCCTGAACCCGGAACGCGTCTCGATGCCCGACTTCGACATCGACTTTTGCCAGGAAAAGCGCGAACTGGTGATCCAGCACGTGAAAGACCTGTACGGCCGCGACGCGGTGTCGCAGATCGCGACCTTCGGCACCATGGCGGCCAAGGGCGCGATCCGCGACGTCGGCCGCGTGCTCGATTTCGGCTACAACTTCTGCGACGGCGTCTCCAAGCTGATTCCCTTCAAGCCGGGCAAGCAGGTCTCGATCGCCGAGGCGATCGAAGAGGAACCGCTGCTCAAGGAGCGCCTCGAGAACGAGGAAGAGGTCAAGCAGCTGCTCGAGCTGGCGCAGCAGGTGGAAGGCATCACCCGTAACATCGGCATGCACGCCGGCGGCGTGCTGATCGCCCCCGGCAAGCTGACCGATTTCTGCCCGCTCTACACCCAGTCCGGCGACTCGGGCGTGGTCTCGCAATACGACAAGGACGACGTGGAAGCCGTCGGCCTGGTGAAGTTCGACTTCCTGGGCCTGACCACCCTGACCATCCTCGACCGCGCGGTCAACTACATCCGCGCGCTCGACCCGGCCGACGCCGACTTCAACCTCGAAACCTTGCCGCTCACCGACCGGCCTTCGTACAAGCTGCTCTCCGACGCCAAGACGGTCGCGATCTTCCAGCTTGAATCGCGCGGCATGCAGGGCATGCTGAAGGATGCGCGCCCCGACCGCTTCGAGGACATCATCGCGCTGGTGGCGCTCTACCGCCCGGGCCCGATGGACCTGATTCCCGACTTCTGCAAGCGCAAGCACGGCGAGAAGTTCGACTACCCCGATCCGCGCACCGAGTCCATCCTGTCCGAGACCTACGGCATCATGGTCTACCAGGAGCAGGTGATGCAGATGGCGCAGATCGTGGGCGGCTATTCGCTCGGCGGCGCGGACATGCTGCGCCGCGCGATGGGCAAGAAGAAGGCCGAGGAGATGGCCGAGCACCGCGCGATCTTCCGCGCCGGCGCCGCCAAGGACGGCCTGTCGCAAGAGAAGGCCGACGAGATCTTCGACTTGATGGAGAAGTTCGCGGGCTACGGCTTCAACAAGTCGCACGCCGCCGCCTACGCGCTGCTGTCCTACCACACGGCCTACCTCAAGGTCCATCACACCGCCGCGTTCATGGCAGCCAACATGTCGCTGGCCATGGAAGACACGGACAAGATCAAGATCCTGGTCGAGGACGCGATCGACGTCTGCAAGCTGACCATCCTGCCGCCGGACGTCAACGAATCGCATTTCCGCTTCACCCCGGAAGGCCCGCCGCGCTCCGTCACCGGCAAGCAGGTGGCCAACATCCGCTACGGCCTGGGCGGCGTGAAGGGCGCCGGCCAGGGCGCGATCGAGGCGATCATCGCGGCGCGCGAATCGGGCGGCAGGTTCAAGGACCTGTTCGACTTCTGCAAGCGCGTGGACCGCAAGCAGATCAACCGCCGCACCGTCGAATCCCTCATTCGGGCGGGCGCGATGGACTGCTTCGGCGTCGACCGCGCGGTCTTGCTGGCATCGGTCGGCTTCGCCATCGAAGTGGCGGACCAGGCGGCCGCCTCGGCCAACCAGGTCAGCCTGTTCGGCGGCGACGACAGCGACCTGGTGGCCCCGCCGGAATACGTCAAGGCCACGCCCTGGACCGACCGCCAGAAGCTGGCGGAGGAAAAGATCGCGCTCGGCTACTACCTGTCGGGCCACATGTTCGACTCCTATGCGGCCGAGGTGCGGCGCTTCGCCAAGACCAAGCTCAAGGACCTGGAGCCCTCGCGCGATCCGCGCATGCTGTGCGGCGTGATCACCGGCGTGCGCACCCAGATGACCCAGCGCGGCAAGATCCTGATCGTCTCGCTGGACGACAAGACCGGCGTGGTCGAAGTGACCATCTACAGCGAGCTGTTCGAGGCCAACAAGAACATCTTCAAGGAAGACGAGTTCCTGCTGGTGGTGGGCAAGGTGTCGGAAGACCGCTTCAACGGCGGACTGCGCATCACCGCCGAGAAGGCGTTCGACATCGCGGCCTCGCGCATCCAGTACGGCCACAAGCTGGAGATGGACCTGGCCACCACGGTCAGCCCGGCCAAGATCGCCGAGGTGCTGCAGCCCTACCGCGTGCAGGACGGCTTGCCGGTCAGCCTGCGCATCAGCCCGCAGGGCATCGAATGCGTGATGCAGCTGGGCGACGACTGGCGCGTGGCGCCTTCCGACCAGCTCAAGCATGCGCTCGAGCTCACGCTCGGGGCGAAGGGCGTGGCGGTCGAATACTGATTCGTCCACCGCGCTTGACCGGACGGCGCGCCTGCGGGTGCGCCGTTTGCTTTTTGGTAGTTGCGGATTCGCTACACCGGTGGCACGAATCTCAGCGCCGGCACGTACGTAGCATCCACATTCCATAAATAAAATTGCCGTACTTAAACTTTAGCCATCGAGTTTCCCCGGGCGCGAACGATATATTTACAGGATAAATATGCATCCCGGGTGCCGCGCAGCCGGGACAACCTGGAGGGGAACCGATGAAATTGAGCTTTCGTACCAAACTTTTCCTGCCGCTCGTGCTCAGCTGGCTGTGCCTGCTGACCGTGGTGTCTTTCAACGTCATGCGCGACCGCAGCCTGCGCATGGAAGAGCGCAAGACCCAGCTCGGCAATGCCGGCGAGATGGCGCTCTCGATCGCCAAGGAATTCGGCGCCCTGGCCGCCTCGAAGGCCTTGCCGGAAGACGAAGCCAGGCAGCAGGCGCTGGCCCGCATCAAGGCGCTGCGCTACGGCGAGAGCGGCTACCTGCTGGTCTTCAACGACAAGCAGGTGCTGATGCATCCGATCAAGCCCGAGCTGGTCGGCGCCAGCGTCGACGCGACCAAGGACCAGGAAGGCCGTCAGGTCTACCTGGACGCCCTCAAGGCGGTGCAGGACGGCGGCCGCGGCTTCACGGAATTCGTCTGGCCCAAGCCCGGCAGCACCACGCCCGAACCCAAGCTGGCCTTCAACATCCAGTACCAGCCCTGGAACTGGACCATCATGACCGGCCTGTACGTCGACGACGTGGACGCCGCCTTCCACCGTTCGGTCGCCACCTCGGCCGTGATGCTGGCCGTGATCGGCCTGCTGCTGACCGGCGTCGTGCTGGCGGTGGTGCGCAGCATCGAGCGTTCGGTGGGCGGCGAGCCGGAAGCCGCGGCCGAGGCGGCGCGCCGTATCGCCTCGGGCGACCTGAGCGTGCCGGTGGAGATCCGTCCGGGCGACCAGCACAGCCTGATGTTCGCGATGAAGAGCATGCGCGACGCGCTGGCCGGCATCGTCAGCCAGGTGCGCAGCGGCACCGACACCATCGCCACCGCCTCCTGCCAGATCGCGGCCGGCAACCAGGACTTGTCCTCGCGCACCGAGGAGCAGGCCTCCTCGCTGGAAGAAACCGCGTCCTCGATGGAAGAGCTGACCTCGACCGTCAAGCAGAGCGCGGACAATGCGCGCGAAGCCAACGCGCTGGCGCAGTCGGCGTCCACGGTGGCCGACCGCGGCGGCGAGGTGGTGTCCCAGGTGGTGAACACCATGGCCTCGATCAACGAGTCCTCGAAGAAGGTGGTGGACATCATCGGCGTCATCGACGGCATCGCCTTCCAGACCAACATCCTGGCGCTGAACGCGGCGGTGGAAGCCGCCCGCGCCGGCGAGCAGGGCAGGGGCTTCGCGGTGGTCGCGACCGAGGTGCGCAACCTGGCGCAGCGCTCGGCGGCGGCGGCCAAGGAAATCAAGGCCCTGATCAGCGACTCGGTCGCCAAGGTGGACGACGGCGCGCGCCTGGTCGACCAGGCCGGCACGACCATGAAGGACATCGTCGACAGCGTGCAGCGCGTGACCTCGATCATCGGCGAGATCATGGTGGCGACGCAGGAACAGACCCTGGGGATCGAGCAGATCAACCAGGCGATCGGGCAGATGGACCAGGTGACGCAGCAGAATGCGTCGCTGGTCGAGGAAGCGGCGGCGGCGTCGGAGACCATGCAGCACCAGGCGGCGCAGCTGGCCGAGGTGGTGAGCGTGTTCAAGGTGGGGGATGGGGCGCGGCGTGTTGGGTCGCCTAAAGCGGTGAAGTTGATTGCTGCGTAAGTGGTGCGAAACTTGGGTCCCGGCCTGCGCGGGGACGACGTGCTTATGTACGTGTCCGAAGCCGAGGCTGTAGCCTTCCCGCTCTCTACAACAACGTCGTCCCCGCGCAGGCCGGGACCCAAGTTTGCGTGAACACCGTCAGCGCCTCCTCTTCCCCGGCACAATCTCCGCCACCCTGAACGTGGCCACCAGCAGCCACAATCCCCCCAGCGTCAGCAGCAAGCCCACCCCGGCGCTGGTCACCACCAGCGGATGATTGAAATCCGTCCGCTCCCGGTAATCCATGATGTGCAGCATCCAGAAGAAATCGAACAGCCGCCAGGTGCTGTTCCGGTGCGGCAGCACCTCGCCGGTCTGTTCCGACACGTAGATCGTGGTCGTATCGGCGTCGAGCACGTACACCCGCCACACCCGCCCGCCATGGTCGCGCACCTCCGGCGTCGACACCAGCAGCTGCGGCGCCAGCATCGGCATGTTCCCCTTGTACGAAGCGCGCGCCAGGCGCGCCGCCATGCCGGCGTCGACCCGCACGGGCTTGCCGTCGCGCGCATCCGCCAGCCAGCCGTTCTTCCCCTGCGCCAGCCGGTACACCGGCAGCTGGTCCAGCCAGCCGGTCGCGATCCGGTCCACCGGCCGCTCCTGCACAGCCAGCACCTGGCCCACCGGCAGCGCATCCGCGATCCACGGCCGCACGGCAGGCGCCGGCGCGCGGCTGTTCAGGCCATGCACCTTGTGCATGTCGAGCAGGCTCATGACCAGGCCGCTCGCGACCCATAGCAGGAACTGCAGGCCGATCACCAGGCCCAGCCACTTGTGGGCGATGCGCATCATCCGGGTCATGGCTTCTTCCTCTTGCGCAGCCACAGCACGAGCAGCCACACGCCGCTGAGCGCCATCGCGAACGCGGCGGTGGCGCTGGTGCGCAGCAGTCCGTTGTTGACGTCTTCGCGCTCCTCGTAGTCCATGATGTGCAGCATCCAGACGAAGTCGAACCAGCGCCACAGCGCATGGCGGCGCGTCACCAGTTCGCCGGTATAAGGCGAGTAGTACAGGGTCGTCGCCACCATGTCGTCGAAGTGCACGGCCCACAGCGGGGCCGGGCGGCCGCCGACTTCGCGCGGGGAGGTCGTGAGCCAGTCGATGGCGCGCAGCTCGCCCTCGCCCAGGTAGGCGGCCCTGGCGAGCGCTTCGACCTGGGCGCGGCCGAGGGGCGCGAGCGCGGCGCCGCTGGCGGCATCGGCCAACAGCACCTGCTTGCCCTGCCGGACCTCGACCACTTCGCGCCCGCCCAGCTGCTTGAAGGCGAAACCGCTCATGCCGGGATAGCGCGCCGCCAGCGCGGCCGGATCGATGCGCGGCGCATCGGCAGCCAGGGCGGGACGCCCGCCGCGCGCCAGGTGGTCGCCATGCACGATCTCGATCGGCACCACTACCATGTACAGGCCGCCCAGCACCCAGAGCAGGGCCTGGATGCCGACGACCAGGGACAGCCATTTATGGGTGCGCCGCACCCACAGGGGCAGGCGGGACGCGGCCATCAGGCGGATTCGCCCTGGTGCTCGCGCAGGCCGCGCGTGGCCTGGATGGTCTTGTCGGCGGCGCGCTGCAGGACCACCTTGCGGTTGCTCGATTCCTCGTCGCGTTTGGCCTCGCGGTGCCACAGGTGCAGCACCTCGGTGGCGAGGGCGCCGTCCTTGCGCAGCACGCCGGCATGGAACAGGCGCACCACCAGGTCGGAGTCCTCGTGGCCCCAGCCGACGAAGCTCTCGTCGAAGCCGTTGACCTTCTCCAGGTCGGCGCGCCAGACGGCCAGGTTGCAGCTCTTGATGCGGCGCCAGCTGAATTTGCGGCGGATCCGGCCCAGGTCGGGCCAGCGCAGCATCAGCTGCAGCACCTTGTTCATGTCGCCGCGCAGGCGGTAGCGCAGCTTGTCGAACAAGCCGAGCCCCGGCACGTCGATGTGCTCGGCCAGCACCTGATCGGTGAAGCGCTGGCTGAGCAGGATGCGGCTGCCCGACACCAGGAAGCCTGGCTGCGCCAGTGCGCGGTGGCGCGCGATGAAGTCGCGCTGAGGAATGCAGTCGCCGTCGAGGAAAATGATATAGTCGCCGTTTGCCGCCAGCGTGCCGCGGTTGCGCGCCATGGCGGCGCGGAAGCCTTCGTCGGGCTGCCAGACGTGCTTGAGCGGCACCGGAGCGCGCGCGCGCAGGGCGTCGATGCAGTCCCTCGTGTTGGCACCGGAGCCGTCATCGGCGATAATGATTTCAAAATTCTTGTCGTCCTGTAAAAAACAGGCTTCCACCACCGCCGTGAGGGCGTCCGGCCGGTTGTACGTCGTGATCACGACAGAGATTGTCGGTGCTTGCTGCATGGCTTCCTGAATGAATCGCTCAAGGTGGCAAGAATATCCCACATGAACCTGAATGAACAATAAGCCGATGCAAGCTTGGGCGCCGATGCAGCTGTGGATCGGCTTCCAGGTGTTTCTATTTCCTTTCCTTAGCCTCATCACTCCCTCGGGTATCGGATTTTCCAGCGTCCTGTTCGTGATCACGCTGCTGTTCGTGCCGCGCAGGGCGTGGGCGGCGCTGGCGCCGCACTGGAAGGACGTGCGCTGGGTGGTCGGCGCCTTCTCCTTCCAGCTGGCCCTGGCCACGGTCTTCCTGCTGCGGCCCGAGGCCGACCTGTCCAGCCTCGACAATCCTTCGCGCATGCTGCTGGCCCTGAGCGCGGCCATGCTGGTGCTGCTGGCGCGTCCGCCGCGCGCGGTCCTGTGGTGGGGCGTGATCGGCGGCGCCGTGGCCGCGCTGCCTTTCGTTCTATGGCAGCGCGTCGTCCTGAACATGGACCGGCCAGGCGGGTGGCTGAACCCGATCACCTTCGGCGACCTGGCCATGTGCCTGGCCCTGTTGGCGCTGGCGGCGGCGGTCGATTACCGCCACAGCACCCGCAAGGCCTTGCCGGCCGCCCTGGGCGCGGCGGCCGGACTGGCGGCTTCGATCGCCACCGGCTCGCGCGGCGGCCTGGTCGTACTGCCGCTGGCTGGCCTGCTGTTCCTCAGCTACGCCCAGCTGCTGCACAGCAAGCGCGTGCGTCTGCTGCTGGTGGGCGGCTTCGCCCTGGTCGGCGCGGCCTTCTTCGTTCCGGCCACCGGCATGCAGGATCGCGCCGAGCTGGGCGTCACCGAAGTGCGCACCTGGATGGACGGCGGCAGCGCCTTCAGCAGCCTCGGCATCCGCCTCGAGCTGTGGAAGGGCGCCACCATGCTGATCGCCGAACGCCCGCTCACGGGCCTGGACCCCGTGGCGATGCGCATGGAATTGCGCCGCCATGTGGAGGAGGGCGATCTCGATCCGGCGATCCTGCTGGTGGAACACCTGCATAATGACGCCTTTCAGGCCTTCGCCTCGGGCGGAATATGGGGCTTGCTGGCCTGGGCTGGTATCCTGCTGGCGCCCTTCATGTTCTTTGCGCGCGAGCTGGGACGCGGCATCCGGAAGGGCATGCCGCAGTTCGCGCCGGCGCTGGCCGGCATGCTGGTCGTGCTCTCCTATTTCAGTTTCGGCCTGACGGAAGTGATCTTCTGGTCGCTCAAGGGCTGCACCTTCTACGCGCTGATGATCTTCCTGCTGATGGGCTTCTGCCTGATTGCGAAAGAAAAACGTGAAAACTAGCCTTATCGTGAAACGCCTGCTGGCGGTCCTCAAGCCCTATCAATCGCGCGCCTGGATGTCGCTCCTGGCGATGGCGCTCACCGCCGCCACCCAGCCGCTGCTGGGCAAGGCGCTGGAACTGCTGCTCGACCTGGGCTTCAAGGAAAAGCTCGCATTCAGCCTGTGGTGGATCCCCGGCGTGCTGGTCTCGATCTTCATCCTGCGCGGGATCGGCACCTTCTCGACCGCCTACCTGAACAACTGGGTGCTGTCGCGCGTGCTGAACGACCTGCGCGCCATGGCTTTCGAGCGCGTGCTGCGCCTGCCGGTGGCGCGCTTCCAGGAAGAGACCACGGGCCGCATCATCAACACCGTGGTGAACGACGTGCGCCAGGTGGTGGACATGATCCAGTCGGTGTTCGTGGCCTGCGTGCGTGACGTGCTGGTGGTGATCGGCCTGCTGGGCGCGCTGCTCTACCTGAACTGGAAGCTGACCCTGGTGGCGATCGTGGTGGTGCCGCTGACAGCCGTGATCGTGCGCACCACCACCGGCCGCCTGCGCCGCCTGAACCGCGAAAGCCAGCGCGTCACCGCCGAGATGACCGGCGTGGTGGAAGAGGCCGCGCGCGGCCACCAGGTGATCCGCGTGTTCTCGGGCGAGCGCTACGAGCGCGCCCGCTTCCACGCCCGCAGCGAGGCGCTGCGCGGCTTCGCCCAGCGCATGACGGTGGCCTTCGCGGCCACCACGCCGGTGACCCAGATCGCCACCGCGATGGCGCTGTCGCTGGTGATCGTGCTGGCGATCCGCGCCCAGATGACGGTGGGCGAGTTCACCAACTTCGTGACCATGATGCTGATGCTGCTGACTCCCCTGAAGTCGCTGGCCGAGGTCAACGGCCCGATGCAGCGCGGGATCGCGGCCGCCGAGACGGTGTTCCAGATCATCGATTCGCCGACCGAGCTCGATACCGGCAGCCAGGAACTGGGCCGCGCCAGGGGCCACCTGGTGTTCGAGCGCGTGGCCTTCCGCTATCCCGGCGCGCCCAGCCTGGCGCTCGACGAAGTCTCGCTCGACATCCAGCCCGGCCAGACGGTGGCCCTGGTGGGCATGTCGGGCGGCGGCAAGTCGACCTTCGTCAACCTGGTGACGCGCTTCTACGATCCGGAAGGCGGCCGCCTGCTGCTGGACGGCCTGCCCTACCAGGACATCCGCCTGGCCAGCCTGCGCGCCCAGCTGGCGATGGTGAGCCAGAACGTGGTCCTGTTCGACGACACGCTGGCGGCCAACATCGCCTACGGCGCCGAACAGATCGACGACGAGCGCCTGGCGGCCGCGGTCAAGGCCGCGCACCTGACGGACGTGGTGGCCAAGCTGCCGGAAGGCGTGGAGACGCGCATCGGCGAAAACGGCTCGCGCCTGTCGGGCGGCCAGCGCCAGCGCGTGGCGATCGCACGCGCGATCTACAAGGACGCGCCGATCCTGATCCTGGACGAGGCCACCTCGGCGCTGGACAACGAGTCCGAGCGCGCGGTGCAGGCGGCGCTCGATACCCTGATGGCCGGGCGCACCACGATCGTGATCGCGCACCGCTTGTCGACCATCGAGCGGGCCGACCGCATTGTGGTGATGGAGCATGGGCGGATCGTGGAGCAGGGGACGCACGAGGAGCTGCTGGCGGCCAACGGCATGTATGCGAACCTGTATCGGCTGCAGTTTGCGGCGGTGGAAGAGTCGTGAAATTTGGGTCCCCGCCTGCGCACAAAAAAACCGCGCCTCCCCGAAGGAAGAGCGCGGCAACTTGGCAGAAAGCAATCGTTATCAGCTGGCGTAGTGCGCCGCCTCTCCCGGACGTTCGGCCTCGACTCCGTTGGCCCGCTGTTCCACCGCCTCCATATAGCGCCTGAGCGCATCGTCCAGCGAAGGCAGCAGCAGTCCGCGTTCGCTGCTCAGCGCACTGAACTCCGGGCGCCGTGCGGCATAGCCGCCGGACTCCATCGACACTTCCTCCAGCCGTCCCGCATCGACCCCGGCCGCCGCGCAGGCGCGCCTGGCCAGCTCGGCCCAGCTCAGCGCCTCGGCATTGGTCAGGTGCCAGACGCCGCGTTCGCGGTCGATCAGCAGGTCGAGCGACACGTTCACAAGGTCCGGCACATAGGTCGGCGCCACCACCATGTCGCGCGCCGCCTGGAAGGGCAGGCCGTTGTCGAGCGCGTTCAGCGCCTGGGTGACGAAGTTGTGCTGGTCCCAGGGGCCGAAGAAGGCGCTGGTGCGGATCACCAGGGCCTGCGGATCGGCGTCCAGCACGCGCTGCTCGGCCTCGGCCTTGCTGCGGCCGTAGACGCCCAGCGGGTTGACGGCGTCCGATTCCACATAGGGCTGGCCCTTGGTGCCGTCGAACACCAGGTCGGTCGAGAAGGTCATGAAGCGCAGGCCATGGCGGATGCAGGCCAGCGACAGGATGGTCGGCCCCAGGGTGTTCTCGCGCATGCAGCGCTCGGCATCCTGCTCGGCATCGTCGACGCGCACGTAGCCGCCCGCGTTGATGATGGCCCAGGGCTTGAAGCGCTGGATCGCGCTTTCCACCGAGGCCGGGTCGGTGATGTCCATCTCCTGGCGCGTCAGCACGTGGTAGGCCAGGTTGCGCTTCTCGCAGATGCGCGCGAAGGCCGAGCCCAGGGTGCCGGTGGCGCCCGTGATCAGGATCGGCTGCACGTGGGCCGACTTGAACTGGCTGCGCACGGCCAGGTCGGCCACCGCGGTGCTGGTCGCCACCGGCTTGCACAGGAAGCGTCCCGGACGGCGCCACCAGCCTTCGCCCTGCAGCACCGGATTGCTCAGCGGACGGCCGCTGGACAGTTCGCGCATCAGGGTCGCGACGGCGGTGGCGCGCGGCGTGCCGCCGCGTACGTCGAAGGGGCCAGGTTCGTAATAGCCGCGGCATTCGGTCACCAGGCAGTTCCAGTCGAAGGAGCCGAGCAGGGCCCAGACGGTGACGGCGCGCACGTCGGCGCCCTGGTTGCGCGCCTTGCGGGCCGAGTTCCAGATTTCGACCAGCCAGCGCAGCTGGTCTTCGCGGTTGGCGTCGATGTGGGCCTCGGTGATGGCGATCGGCAGGCCGTAGCGCTCCCAGGTTTCCATCAGCAGCGGCGCGATGCCCGGCGTCGGCGTGGCCAGCGCGCGCGGCGCCTCGATGTCCGCGTGCGGAACGCCCTTGTACACGTGGCGGTGCGTTTCCGGATAGCGCTCCGGGCGGTGGTCGAGCCAGCGTTCGCTGGTGATGTAGTAGTTCACGCCGATGATGTCCGGCGGGCAGGGATTGTCGCGGAACCAGAGCAGTTCTTCCTCGGTCGCGTTCGCTTCCAGCAGGTAGTTCCACAGCTTGTGGTGCTGGTCGACCTTCCCGCACAGCAGGTCCCAGCCCAGCCAGCGGCGTTCGTTGAAGAAGCTGGTGATCTCTTCCATCTCCGGCGTGCCATAGGTCTTGGACAGGTCGTCGGTCTGGACCAGCTTGGCGTCCGGGTTGACGGCGCGGATGGCGCGCATCGACAACACCGTGGCGCGGGTCTGGTTGAGCAGGGCGCGCACGAAGGTCGCCTCGTCGCTGCCGTGCGGGTACCATACGCCCGCCAGGCCCGAGAAGCGCGCCGTGGTGCACGGCTCGTTGACCGGGGTGTAGTACTCGACCCAGGGGTAGCGCCGGGCGACCGCGCCGGCGTACTCGGCGAGCTCGTCGGCGAAAGTCGGATCGACCAGGCTGGTATGGCGTGGTCCGCTGCCGTGGTGGATCAGGCCGACGATGGGCGTGACGCCCAGCTGCTGCAGGGCAGGCAGTCGCTCGTCGGGCCACGACCAGTCGGCCGACTCGATGCCGTCAGGCGCAGTACGCTCCCACAGCACCGGATAGCGGATCGCCTTGATGCCGAGGGAGGCGAAACGTTCGATGTCCTGCAGGCGCTCCGCGTGCCCGTTGCGGTCCATCTGGCTGAAGTAGTTGTCGCGTACACGGTTGACCGTGCATTCAAGTCCGCCCCAGAGCTCCAGCTCGGGGGCTTGGTCCGGCTGTGAAACAATATGTGGATTCATGAGGATCGTCTGCTTTGTGAAAACAGCCTCAAGCCTACTGTCCTGGTTTTGACCCTTATGTGAAATGGCGCACATAAAACCCCCTTTTCGGACAAGTCCTACGTTTTTCGCCCATATCTTGCATTACTGGGCCTAATTTCGGTTAAAACGCATGAGTAGCCTCCAGGCGAACGCGTGCGCCGTCCCGGCGCCGATCGCGCCACAATATCCACAGCCGACAGCGGGAGAATACGATGTACATGGTGTACTGGACCATCGTCGAGGAAGACGGCGGCGAACCTCAGTGCCAGCCTTTCGACACGACCGAGATGGTGGCGGCGATGCAGTTCATGGAAGAGCTGCGCAAGCGCCAGCGCGCGGGGGAGGGGGTGCGCTTCATTACCATGTGTTCGGAGCATCCGGATGTGGTGGGGCATCCAGGCGTGGATGTGACGGGGCCTGACTACAACTGGAAGAAGCGGCGGCGCTAGAACGCTGTTTGCGTGTCCTTCACCGCTAGCCCCAAGACCGTCGTCCCGGCGAAGGCCGGGACCCAAGTTTTGCATGCGTTACGGCTGCTCTACGAACTTGGGTTCCGGCCTTCGCCGGAAGTCGTGGCCGCCAGTGGCGGGCACGACGGTTTTTAGGGTAGCTGAACTAATATCGTTCAGGGCTGTTCGAACGCATCGGTGATCGAGATTACTTCGCCCGTCCCTGTGGCCTCGTAACCAGGCAGCGCCGCCACCAAGCGGTGATACTCCGGCGTCCGCATCAGCTCCAGCAACTGGCGCATGGCCGCTTCCTCCAGCGCATCGCTGCGCAGCGCAAAATAATAGACCTCGCTTACCAATGGAATGAACTCCAGCTTGAACTGTGCCGCCGCTGCGCGCATGCCGAACCCGGCGTCGGCCATGCCGCTGGCGATATAGGCCGCCACCGCCGAGTGGGTGAACTCGGCGCTGTGGAAACCCTGGATCGCGTCGAAGGGCGGGCCGTCCGCCTCCAGCATCATCTCGAGCAGCATGCGGGTGCCGGAGCCGGCCTGGCGGTTGACGAAGCGCACGCCCGGCCGGGCCAGGTCGGCCAGGCCGCGCAGGCCGAGCGGATTGCCGCGCGCCGTGATCAGGCCCTGTTCGCGCCCCGCCACCCGCACCAGGCAATGCTGCTCCGGATCGAGCCAGCGCAGGTACCAGGCCGCGGTCTGGGCCTGGAAGCGTCCCTGTGGAATATGGAAGCCGGCCAGGTCGCACTCGCGCCGCGCCAGCGCCACCACCGCATCGGTGCTGGTGCGGTAGCGCGAATCGATGGGCAGGGCGTCGCGGTCGACGCAGCCCATCAGCGCCGCCACCGCGAAGCCGTGGCTGGCGTCCAGGCGCAGCGGGCGCGCCTTGTCGGCCGTGACGATGCGCGCCAGCTCGACTTCCAGTTCCGAGGCCAGGCTCTGCAGGGTAGGCGAGAGGCGCGCGGCGATGCGGCGGTCGGCCCACACCAGCTTTTGCGCCAGCGGCGTGAGCTGAGTGCCGCGTCCGCGCCCGGTCTGCAGCAGCTGCTGGCCGAACAAGGACTCGGCCGTGCGCAGCAATCCCCACGCATAGCGATAGGACAGCTTCACCGATTTGGCCGCCTGGGCGATCGAGCCGGTGTCCTGGATGGACAGCAGCAAACCGAGCAGGTCGGCGGTGTCCAGCGGCGCCTCTCCCTTCAGGGAGATCTCCCAATGCGGGCGTATATGAACCTTGAGCATATGCTGAAAATAGCCTATTTCTATGCAGAAAACATCATGGTACGCTCCGCAAAATAATAAAAATAGACGAAATAATATGCTCTTTAAAGCATATTCCGATACTTATAAAAACTGGAGACAACATGGCAGGACTACGTTTTCTGGATAAGGAACACACGATCGCAGGACCCGGTTTCAACCGCTGGCTGGTGCCGCCGGCGGCGCTGGCGATCCACCTGTGCATCGGCATGGCCTATGGCTTCTCGGTCTTCTGGCTGCCGCTGTCGAAAGCGGTCGGCATCACCGAATCGCTGGCCTGCCCGGCCGACATGAGCTTCATGGCCGAGATCTTCGCCACCACCTGCGACTGGAAGATCTCGATGCTGGGCTGGATGTTCACGCTGTTCTTCGTCTTCCTCGGCCTGGCCACCGCGCTGTTCGGCGGCTGGCTCGAGCACGCCGGCCCGCGCAAGGCAGGCGTCGTCTCGGCCCTGTGCTGGTGCGGCGGCCTGGTGATTTCAAGCGTGGGCATCTATACCCACCAGATCTGGCTGATGTGGCTGGGCTCGGGCGTGATCGGCGGCATCGGCCTGGGACTGGGCTATATCTCGCCCGTGTCCACCCTCATCAAATGGTTCCCCGACCGCCGCGGCATGGCGACCGGCATGGCGATCATGGGCTTCGGCGGCGGCGCGATGATCGGCGCCCCGCTGGCCGACAAGCTGATGAAGTACTTCGCCACCCCGGCCTCGGTCGGCGTGTGGGAGACCTTCCTGGCCCTGGCCGCGATCTACTTCGTCTTCATGATGGCCGGCGCGCTGGCCTACCGCGTCCCGGCCAGCTCTTGGCGCCCGGAAGGCTGGACCCCGCCGGCAGCCAAAAAAGGCAACACCATGATCACCGCGCGCCACGTGCACGTGGACCGCGTCTGGTCGATCCCGCAGTTCTGGCTGGTGTGGATGGTGCTGTTCCTGAACGTCTCGGCCGGCATCGGCATCCTGGCGATGGCCTCGCCGCTGCTGCAGGAAGTCTTCGGCGGCCGCCTGATCGGCGTGGACGTGGCCTTCAACGACCTCGACGCGGCGCAGAAGGGCCAGATCGCGGCCATCGCCGCCGGCTTCACCGGCCTGCTGTCGCTGTTCAACATCGGCGGCCGCTTCCTGTGGGCGTCGTGCTCGGACTACATCGGCCGCAAGGCGACCTATTTCGTGTTCCTGGTGCTGGGCTTCGTGCTCTACGTGTCGATTCCGTCGCTGGCGCACTCGGGCCAGCTGGCGCTGTTCGTCGCCTTCATCTGCATCATCCTGTCGATGTACGGCGGCGGCTTCTCGACCGTGCCGGCCTACCTGGCCGACCTGTTCGGCACCCAGATGGTGGGCGCGATCCACGGCCGCCTGCTGACCGCCTGGGCCGCCGCCGGCGTGCTCGGTCCGATCCTGATCGGCTACATCCGCGAATACCAGATCGCCCAGGGCGTGCCCAAGGCGCAGGCGTATGATGTGACGATGTACGTGCTGGCCGCGCTGGTGGGCCTGGGCGTGCTGTGCAACCTGATGGTGCGCCCGATCGCCGACAAGCACTTCATGACCGACGACGAGCTGGCCCGCGAGAAGCGCCTGGCGAGCGAGCGCGATATCACCGCCTCGTCGGGACGCGGCGGCGCGGCTGTCGCCACCGGCGGCGTCAACCCGGCCGTGGCCATGTTCGCCTGGGCCGCAGTCGGCATTCCGCTGCTGATGGGCGTGTGGATCACGCTGCAGAAGGCAGTGGTGCTGTTCAAGTAACAAGGACGGGCGCGGGCGGTTCCATCGTCCGCGCCTTCACCAATCGACCACGTTGGGACCCATCATGAACCACCCCATCATCCCGATCGCCGTCTCCGGCGCAAGCCGCCAGCGCAAGCGCGAGGCCCCGAAGGGCCGCCGCGTCGAGCCGCAGGCGCTGGCCGAGGTGCGGGCGCTGCTCGGCGCGGAGTCGCGCCAGCGCGACCTGCTCATCGAGCACCTGCACAAGATCCAAGACCGCTACGGCTGCCTGTCCAGCAGCCATCTCGCCGCGCTGGCGCAGGAGATGGGGCTGGCCCAGACCGAGGTCTACGAGGTCGCCACCTTCTACCACCACTTCGACGTGGTCAAGGAAGGGCAGGCGGCCCCAGCTTCCTTGAGCGTCCGCGTCTGCGCCGGCCTGTCCTGCGAGATGGCGGGCGCCCGGGAATTGCTGGCGAAGCTGCCTGGACTGCTGGGCCGTGAGGTGAGGGTGTTGGAAGCACCCTGCGTCGGCCGCTGCGAGCAGGCGCCGGTGGCCGTGGTCGGCCAGCTGGCGGTGCCGCAGGCGAGCGCCGAAACGGTGCTGGCCAAGGTGGCATCCGGCTCGACCATTGATGCTGTCGCCGATTACACCGATTACGCCGGCTACCGCGCCGAAGGCGGCTACCAGCTGCTGCGCGCCTGCGTGGCCGGCGAACACGAAGTCGAACAGGTCATCTCGACCCTGGAAACCTCGGGCCTGCGCGGCCTGGGCGGCGCAGGCTTCCCGCTGGGCCGTAAATGGCGCATCGTGCGTGCCGAAGCGGGTCCGCGCCTGATGGCCATCAATATCGACGAAGGCGAACCGGGCACCTTCAAGGACCGCGTCTACCTCGAGCGCGACCCGCACCGTTTCCTGGAAGGCGCGCTGATCGCCGCCTGGGCGGTGGGCATCGAGGCCATCTATATCTACCTGCGCGACGAATACCACGGCTGCCGCGCCATGCTGGAGGCCGAGCTGGAAAAGCTGCGCCTCGATCCGCCGGTGCAGGGCATGCCGCCGATCATTCTCCGCCGCGGCGCCGGCGCCTACATCTGCGGCGAAGAGTCGGCCATGATCGAGTCGATCGAGGGCAAGCGCGGCATGCCGCGCCTGCGCCCGCCCTATGTGGCTCAGGTGGGCCTGTTCGGCCGCCCGACGCTGGAACACAACTTCGAATCGCTGCACTGGGTGCGCGAGATCCTGGAGCGCGGCGGCGAATGGTTCGCCAGCCACGGGCGCAACGGCCGCCGCGGCCTGCGCTCGTTCTCGGTCTCCGGCCGGGTGCGCAACCCCGGCGTGAAGCTGGCCCCGGCCGGCATCACGATCCGCGAACTGATCGATGAATACTGCGGCGGCATGCAGGACGGCCAGGACTTCTACGCCTACCTGCCGGGCGGCGCCTCGGGCGGCATCCTGCCGGCCTCGATGGGCGACATCCCGCTCGACTTCGACACCCTGCAGCCCTACGGCTGCTTCATCGGATCGGCCGCCGTGGTTGTGCTGTCGGACCGCGACAGCGCAGTCGCGGCCGCGCGCAACACGCTGGCCTTCTTCAAGGACGAGTCCTGCGGCCAGTGCACCCCTTGCCGCAACGGCACCGCCAAGGCGCTCGACCTGATCCGCCAGCCGCAATGGGATGTGCCGTTGCTGGGCGAGCTGTCGCAAGTGATGCGCGACGCGTCCATTTGCGGCCTGGGCCAGGCCGCGCCGAATCCTTTCGACTGCGTCATCAAATACTTCCCGCACGAATTGGGGCAAAAATGAACGCCATCATCCGAACCGTATCCTTCGAACTGAACGGCCGCACCGTCGAGGCGCTGCCCCACGAGACCCTGATCGAAGTCGCCGCACGCGAGGGTGTCGAAGTCCCGCGCCTGTGCTACAAGGAGGGCATGGAAGCTGTCGGCAACTGCCGCTCCTGCATGGTCGAGATCATTGGTGAGCGCGTGCTGGCGCCTTCCTGCTGCCGCCATCCCAGCAACGGCATGAAGGTCACCACCGACAGCCCGCGCGCCGTGGCCGCCCAGAAGATGGTGCTGGAATTGCTGCTGGCCGACATGCCGGAAGCGGAATACACGCGCAAGAACGAAGTCGACCTGTGGGCGGACAAGCTCGGCGTCGGCAAGCCGCGCTTTGCGCCCACGCGCGCGCAGCCGCAGATGGACGCCACCCACGCCGCCATCACCGTCAACCTGGACGCCTGCATCCAGTGCACGCGCTGCCTGCGCGCCTGCCGCGACGAACAGGTCAACGACGTGATCGGCCTGGCCTTCCGCGGCGAGGGCGCCAAGATCGTGTTCGACCAGGACGACCCGCTTGGAGCAAGCACCTGCGTGGCCTGCGGCGAGTGCGTGCAGGCCTGCCCGACCGGCGCCCTGATGCCGGCGCGCGAAGTGGCGCTGCACATCCCCGACAAGCAGGTCGACTCGGTCTGCCCGTATTGCGGCGTCGGCTGCCAGCTGACCTACAACGTCAAGGACAACAAGATTCTCTACGTCGAAGGACGCGACGGCCCGGCCAACCATGGCCGCCTGTGCGTCAAGGGCCGCTACGGCTTCGACTACGCGCACCACCCGCACCGCTTGACCAAGCCGCTGATCCGCCGCGCAGGCGTGCCCAAGACGGGCGACTTCACGATGGACCCGGACCGCGTCATGGAAGTGTTCCGCGAAGCGAGCTGGGAAGAGGCATTGGAGCTGGCCGGCGGCAAGCTGGCGGCGATCCGCGACCAGCACGGCGGCGCCGCGCTGGCCGGTTTCGGTTCGGCCAAGGGCAGCAATGAGGAAGCCTATTTGTTCCAGAAGCTGGTGCGCACCGGATTCAAGACCAACAACGTCGACCACTGCACCCGCCTGTGCCACGCCTCCTCGGTGTCGGCCCTACTGGAGGGCATCGGCTCGGGCGCGGTCTCCAACCCGGTGATGGACGTGACCCGCGCCGAGGTGATCGTGATCATCGGCGCCAACCCGACCGTCAACCACCCCGTGGCCGCCACCTGGATCAAGAATGCGGTCCGTACCGGCGCCAAGCTGATCGTGCTCGATCCGCGCCGCTCGGAGCTGGCGCGCCACGCCCACCGCTACCTGCAATTCAAGCCCGACACCGACGTGGCCCTGCTGAACGCGATGATGCACGTGATCGTCACCGAGGGCCTGGTCGACAAGGACTTCATCGCCAGCCGCACCATCGGCTACGAAGAGCTGGAACAGAACGTCGCCGAGTACAGCCCGGAAGCGATGGCGCCGATCTGCGGCATCGACGCCGACACCATCCGCTATGTGGCGCGCCTGTACGCCACCTCGAAAGGCTCGATGATCCTGTGGGGCATGGGCGTGTCCCAGCACGTGCACGGCACCGACAATGCGCGCTGCCTGATCGCGCTGAGCTTGATGACGGGCCAGATCGGCCGTCCCGGCACCGGCCTGCATCCGCTGCGCGGCCAGAACAACGTGCAGGGCGCCTCCGACGCCGGCCTGATCCCGATGATGCTGCCGGACTACCAGCGCGTCGACAACCCGGCCGCGCGCGCGAAGTTCGAGCAGGCCTGGGGCGCCACCCTGGACCCGAAACCGGGCCTGACCGTGGTCGAGATCATGGATGCGATCGATGCCGGCCAGATCCGCGGCATGTACATCATGGGCGAGAACCCGGCCATGTCCGACCCCGACGCCAACCACGCCCGCGCCGCCCTGGCCGCGCTCGAGCACCTGGTGGTGCAGGACATCTTCCTGACCGAGACCGCCTACCTGGCCGACGTGATCCTGCCGGCGTCCGCCTTCCCGGAAAAGACCGGCACCTTCACCAACACCGACCGCCTGGTCCAGCTGGGCCGCCAGGCGATCCTGCCGCCGGGCGAGGCCAAGCAGGACCTGTGGATCATCCAGCAGATGGCGAACCGCCTGGGCCTGCCGTGGAACTACGGCCACGTGGCCGAGGTGTTCGACGAGATGCGCAAGACCATGGCCAGCATCGGCGGCATCACCTGGGAACGCCTGGAGCGCAACGGCGCGGTGGTCTACCCCTGCATGAACGAGGGCGACGTCGGCCAGCCGGTGGTGTTCACCGAACTGTTCCCGCGCGAGGGCGGCAAGGCGCGCTTCGTCCCGGCCGACATCATCCCGGCCGACGAACGCCCGGACACCGAGTACCCGCTGGTCCTGATCACCGGCCGCCAGCTCGAGCACTGGCACACCGGCAGCATGACCCGCCGCGCGACGGTGCTGGATGCGATCGAACCCGATCCGGTGGCCCTGGTGCACCCGCTCGACCTG
This sequence comes from Massilia sp. AB1, assembly GCF_018119385.1. NCBI lineage: Bacteria > Pseudomonadati > Pseudomonadota > Betaproteobacteria > Burkholderiales > Oxalobacteraceae > Massilia > Massilia sp. AB1. Next base: position 50,037 of record NZ_JAGKSG010000014.1, read on the forward strand.
GAGCGCATGGGCATCCAGCCGGGCCAGCCGATCACGATCACCTCGCGCCGCGGCGAAGTGGTGCTGTACGCGCGGGCCGACGACAGCTCGCCGGTGGGCGCCATCTTCGTGCCGTTCTGCTACTACGAAGCAGCCATCAACCGCCTGACCAATGCCGCGCTCGACCCCTTCGGAAAGATTCCGGAATTCAAGTATTGCGCGATCAAGGTCACGCCTGGCGGGGAGGTGGCGCCACAGGGGAGCTACGGTGGCGGCCAAATCCTGGCCGGCATGGCACAATTGGCAACATGAACTGTCCCGACCTGCCACGCTACCGTCCGCAGTTGTCCAGCGCCCGCGCCGTCCTGACCCAGGAAGTGCTGGCGGTGGACGAGCGCGGCCGCCGCTCGACGATCTCGATCCCGGCCGAGCGGCCGCTGACCGTGTACGTCGACAAGCGCGAGCTGGTCACCCTAATGACCCTGGGCGGCGCCCCCGAGGCGCTGACCCTGGGCTACCTGCGCAACCAGCGCCTGGTGCGCTCGATCGAGGACATCGTCTCGATCCAGGTCGACTGGGAAGTGGACTCCGTGGCCGTGGTCACCCGCAGCGGCATCGCGGACGTGGAGGAGCGCACCGCGAAAAAGGTCGTCACCACCGGCTGCGGCCAGGGCTCCGTGTTCGGCGGCCTGATGGATGAAGTCGACCAGATCTCGCTGCCGGAGGACGCGCGCCTGCCGCAATCGGTGGTCTACCGCATCGTCGAGACCATCCGCACCCAGCAGTCGATCTACAAGCAGGCCGGCTCGGTGCACGGCTGCGCGCTGTTCTCGAACGAGGGCGAGCTGCTGTACTTCGTGGAAGACGTCGGCCGCCATAATGCGGTGGACGCCATCGCCGGCCTGATGTGGCTGGAGGGCATGCGCGGCGAGGACAAGGTGTTCTACACCACCGGCCGCCTGACTTCCGAGATGGTCATCAAGGGCGCCCAGATGGGGATTCCCTTCCTGCTGTCGCGCTCCGGCACCACCCAGATGGGGCATATGGTGGCCGAGCGGGTCGGCATGTCGCTGCTGGCGCGCTGCACCGGCAAGCATTTCCTGCTGCTGGCGGGGCACGATCGCCTGGTGTTCGAACCCGACCTGCTCGAACCCCTGGGCGCGCCGCGGCAAGTCTGATGTCCCTGCTGGACGCCATCTCGCACGCCTTCGCGCTGCTGTTCAGCGGCGACGCCGCGCTGTGGCGCATCGTCTGGGTCTCGGTGAAAACCAGTCTGCTCGGCCTGCTGCTGGCGACGCCGCCCGCGGTGCTGCTCGGCTACGCCATCGCCATGCACCGCTTCCGTGGCCGGCGCGTGGCGATCTGGCTGGCCCAGGCGGCGCTGTCCCTGCCCACGGTCCTGATCGGCCTGCTGCTGTATTTGATGCTGTCGCGCCGCGGCCCGCTGGGCGGACTCGAATGGCTGTTCAGCCAGACCGGCATCGTGGCGGGCCAGTTCGTGATCGGCCTGCCGGTGCTGCTGGCCTTCACCCTGGCGGCGGTGCAGGCGCTCGACCCGCGCTATGCCGAGACAGCCATCGCCCACGGCGCCTCGCGCCTGCGCGTGATGCTCACCGTGCTGCACGAGGCGCGCTATGGCGTGATGGCGGCCGTGATCAGCGGCTTCGGCCGGGTGATCTCGGAAGTCGGCTGCGCCCTCATGATCGGCGGGAATATCGAAGGCGAGACGCGCACCATCACCACCGCGATTGCGCTGGAAACCAGCAAGGGCGAGTTCGCGCAGGGGATTGCGCTGGGCATCGTGCTGGTCACCTTGGCGCTCCTGATGAACGGCGCGCTGGTGCTGCTGCAGGGCGAGGCGCGCATGCCGGGAGTCCGGGCATGAGCGCGCTGCTCACCGTGCGCGGCCTGCGCCGCCAGCATGGCGGCCGGGTGCTGTTCGAGATCGACCAGCTCACTATCGACACCGCCAGCGCCTACGTGCTGACCGGCGTGAACGGCGCCGGCAAGAGCACCTTGCTTCGCATGCTGGCGGGGCTGGAACGCTGCGACGCCTGCACGGTCGAAGTCGACGGACGCACCCTGCCGCTGTATCCGTATCCGAAGGAGCTGCGGCGGGCGATCGTCTACGTGCACCAGCATCCGATCATGTTCTCGACCAGCGTCGGCCATAACATCGCCTACGGCCTGCAGGCGCGCGGCGAAGACCGGAGCAAGGTGCGCGGCCTGGTCGAGGAAGCGATGCGCTGGGCCGGCGTGGAGCACCTGCGCGACACCGACCCCAACCGCCTGTCGGGTGGAGAAAAGCAGCGCGTGGCGCTGGCGCGCGCCCGCGTGCTGCAACCGCGCCTGCTGCTGCTGGACGAGCCGACCGCCAACCTGGACGGCCAGGCGCGCGAGCAGGTGATCGCCCTGATTCCGACCCTGCTGCACGCGGGCGGCAGCGTGGTGATGGCTTGCCACGACCGCGACCTGATCGGCCTGCCCGGCGTGCGCCGCCTCAAGCTGCGCGAAGGCCGGCTCGAGCATCGATAAGCATCACTGAAGGAGAACACCATGCAACGCCGTACGCTGTTCGCCGTCCTCTTGTCCGCCACCCTGGTCTCGCCGCTGGCGCTGGCCCAGGAAGTGATCCGCCTGTCGACCACCACCAGCACCGAGAACTCCGGCCTGCTCAAGGTCCTGCTGCCGGCCTTCGAGGCGAAGACCGGCTACAAGGTCCACGTGATCTCGGTCGGCACCGGCAAGGCGCTGGAGCTGGCCAGGAACGGCGACGTCGACGTGACCCTGGTCCATGCACGCAAGCTGGAAGACCAGTTCGTCGACGAAGGCTGGGGCATAGCCCGGCATGACGTGATGTACAACGACTTCATCGTGGTCGGCCCGGACAACGATCCGGCTAAGCTGAAGGGCGCCAAGGACGTGATCGCCGCCTTCAAGCGCATCGCGGCGACCAATGTGAAGTTCATCTCGCGCGGCGACAACTCGGGCACCGACGTGATGGAGAAGGGCTACTGGCAGCAGGCCGGCGTGAAGCCTGCGGGCGCCAACTACGTGTCGGCGGGCCTGGGCATGGGCGAGGTGCTGAACATGGCGGCCGAGATGCGGGCCTATACCCTGACCGACCGCGCGACCTATGGCGCCTACAAGGCCAGGACCGGCCTGGCCATCATCGTCGAAGGCGACAAGCGCATGTTCAACCCCTACGGCATCATCGCCGTCAATCCCGCCAGAAACCCGAAGGTGAACTACAAGGGCGCGCAGCAGCTGGTCGCCTGGATCACTTCGCCGGAAGGCCAGGGCCGGATCGCGGCCTTCAGGCCGGCGGGCGAGCAGCTGTTCTTTCCGTCGGCGCAGTAAGCCGGCCCGCCCGGCGGCGCGCCAGCAGGGCGAGCGGTCCCAGCATGAGGACCAGGGTTCCGGGTTCCGGCAGCGCAACGTCGGCGCGCTCGACTTCGAGTATGAGCCCGCTGGCGCCGCTCAGCGTCAGCAAGCCGCCGCTGGTGTCGAGTAGCCCGAGGTAGTCGGGAGCGACCGGCAGCGCATCGAGCGCCGCCGTGCCGTCGTAGCTGGCGAAGCGGGGCGCCGCGAAGTCGATCAGGTCGCCTTCCAGCTGGTCGAGGAAACCGGCCAGCACCAGGTCGCGGTTGGTGAAGAAATAGGTCTTGTTGAGCGCTTCGAAGCTGCCGATGCCGGCCAGTTCGATCACCAGCGTCTCCAGCGGCGCCAGGCTGGCGCCGGGGTCGGGCGACTCGAGCAGCTCGCTGTCGGACTTGCCGGTGAGGACGAACCGGGTCGAGGTGAACCCGGTTCCTGCAAGCTCGCCGCTGATGGTGCCGCTGAGCGTGTAGGTCACGGGGACCGCGTGGGCGCCGGCGCCGGCGCACAAGGCCAGGCCAAGGATGGCCAGGTTGAGAAGATGTCGCATGTTTGCTCCTGGGTGAAGGAAGAATCGGGACCAAGCGCTACTCGGACAGCGGACCGGCCGCGCGCGGCAGCTCGCGCAGCGCACAGTCGGCGCACCAGACATCCGCCTCCTGCGCGCCCTTGCGCAGGGCTTCCGCCTTCAGGCGGCTCCTGGTCTGCGCGGCGCCCGATGCGGCGGGAGGCCGGGCGCGCACCAGTGCCGGCGCGGACGAGGTGGCGGCGTTCTTCAATACCAGCGCCTCGACCGCCGCGCCGGGACGGCCGGGGAGGGCGGGCTCTGCTTGCGTCGTCGCCAGCAGGTCGCCGCCCTGCCAGGCGAGCGCGCGCCTGGCGTCGGCCTGCTTGGGTGCGGGAAGCAGCGTGAGGCTGTGGCTGCGCCGGCCCCGGTTCCACACCAGGACGCCGGGACGCTCGCCGCGGCCCCGCACCTGCAGCGCGAGCGCCTTGCCGTCGGGCGACCAGAGCGGCCGGCTGTCCGGGGACACGCCCAGCGCCGCCAGGCTCAGGACCTCATTGCCATCGACCACCAGCTTGCCGGTGCGGGGCCGGCCTTGGGAGAAATGCGGCGCGTCGCCGATCGTCGCGATGTGGGCGCCGTCCGGCGATACCCCGATGCCGCCGCCGTCGTCGATCAGTTCCTGCACTACTTGCCCGCTGGCGGTGTCGACGACCAGGTATTCGCCGCTCGATGGGTTGATCGAGCCGCCGACCAGGATGCGGTCGCGGCCAACCCACTCCAGGTACTCGACCGCCCGCATGCCGCTCGCCACCTCGTCCGGCCCCAGCGGCTTGATCGCGATGGCCGCCAGCTGCTGGCCGTGCCGGTCCGCGATCCGCAGCGTTGCCAGCGGGCGCTGGCGGGCGTCAAGCGGCCCGGCCTCGCTGATGAAGGCGATGCGGTCGCCATCCCTGGACATCAGGGGCAGCGACTTGCGCAAGCCGTCGCGCGCGAAGCAATGCGCCGGCCCGCCGGCCTCGGCGACGCAGACGGCGCCCTGCTGGATGCTCACGGTGCGGTAGCCCGCCGGGGCGGCGCCCGCGCCGGTGCTGATGCATGCCATCAGCAGTATCATGCGCGACATCTTCATTGGAATCTCCTTTCCGGACAGGTCAGTCCTTGCGCGGTCTGGCAGGCGCCGATGCGAATCGGGTTGGCGTAAGCCGCGCAGACCTGCTTGCCGGCCCCGCGGAACAGATCGAGGCGGTAGCCGACGATATGCCCGCCCCTGTCGTTGGCGAGCAGGCCGTCGCCGATGCCGTCGACATCGACCAGCACGCCGCGGCTGGGAATGATGGCAAGGTCGCGGGCGACGGTGCGGTCGGCCACCACCGCCGTGTTGTCCGAACCGCGGACCTCGGCGACGACATTGATGGTGTTGCTGTTGACATCATAGTTCACGTAGCGGCCATCGTTCAGCTGGCCGCTGCCCTGCAGGCGGACGTTGGCGATGAAGGACGCGCAGTAGGTGCCGCTCAGTCCGTTGGGATCGGTGCGCGTTCCGCTGTAGGTCACGCCGCCGATGCGCGTGGAGGTGCAGGAGTCGGGCTGGGCGCCATAGTCCGATTCGAGCGCCAGCATATAGCAGGACATGCCGAAGGCCACGACGCGGTTCCTGTCGTTCACGCTCTGCGCTCCGTCGGCGGTATAGGTGCTGGTCAGCTTGATGCGTCCGCCCGCTTTGGGGCCGCCGCTGTTGGCGGTGGTCCTGAACTCGATGGGATTGGGATTGCTCGTCGCCGTGCCGCCGGACGCGATCTGGACGGTGGGCGGATTCGGCCCGGCCTCGATCGTCCCCACGTGGCTGAAGCTGCCGCCGGCCGGCGTGGCGCTGGCGCTGGCCGTGGTGAGCGTGTTGCGGGTCAGGGTGAGCAGATTCGTGCGGTTCCAGGTGATGACGCCGGTGACGCCGTCGTCGTTGGTGTAGCCGCCGCTGGCCTGGTTGCACGATGGGGCGAAGTTCATGCTCTCGACAAAGCCGATGCAGTCGCCGCCCCCGTTGTAGCGGTTGTTGGTGGTGAAGCTGCCCGGTCCCGTCATGGTGACGGTCATGCTATGGGTGGCCGAGCAGTAGGGAAATTTGCTCGTCCCTGTGAGCGTGGATGCGATATTGCGCACGCCGGCGAAGCTGTCGAGCCAGCTGCCGGCGGCGCTGCATGGGGTGGCCTGGGCCAGCGCATGGTCCGGCGCCGCGCCGAATGCGGCCAGCGTTGCGGCGCACAGCAGCGCCGGTAAAGGCCTGGGCGTCCGCCGCCGCGTGCCTGCTCTCGCGTGTTCCCATTCCTGCCATCGTTGAAGGATCCGTGCGCTCATGCCTCTCTCCTGGTTGGTACGACCGCTTCCATCAGAACATGGCCTTTCCGGCCGGGTTTCGTCGCAGCGCAAAAAATGTGGCAATAATGTTAATAGCTTGCGTTCGCTCTACGGCGCGCGGCCTGGGGCGCGGAAAGGCTAAAGTCGAGGCGGTATTGACACACTCGGAGGACGGTTTGTTTCCGCACATCGAAGAGCAGGTGCGCGCCAGTGTCGAATGGCTGCGGCTGGTGGTGGAGGCGCTCGGCGCGCTGGTGATCGCAGCCGGGGTCGTGCTCGTCGTCGCCGGGCTGGTCCGGCACCTGCTGTCGCGGCAGAGCGGCGGCTTCATGCCGATCCGGCTCACCTTCGCCCGTTACCTGACCATGGCTCTCGAACTGCAGCTGGCCGCCGATATCCTGTCCACCTCGGTGGCGCCGACCTGGGACCGGATCGGCAAGCTGGCTGCCATCGCTGTCATCCGGACTGGCCTGAACTACTTCCTGAGCAAGGAGATCAGGGAGGAAGGCGTGGGCGAAGAGTCCAACTTGCACCGCGCCGGAAGCAGGCGTGCGGAGTAATCGCCTCAAACAATCCCTCTGCCTTGCTCTGAGAGCAACACCCTCGTACACCGAACTCTTCGACCCTCCGCATCGTTCAATGGCGGACACCCAACCCTGGGCGGACTACACGAAAGGATGCGATGTACGGTTTTCCCCGTGACCTGGACTTGGACGATATTGTCGGGTCGGAGATACAGCAGATCTGTCTCGGCCGTTTCGATGTGCAATTTCGTTTTGGTTCAGGGCGCGCAATCTGTACCCAGGCCCTGGTGGAGGTTTTCCAGGGTGGAGAAATGATTTCGGCATGGGATTAGGAGGGGAAGTGGTCGACCGCCAGCTTTCAAGTGCTGCTCGACGCGATCATCGAGGGCTATGCCGTACTCGATGAACGGCTACTGGAAATCCATTTCAAAGATGCCTTGAAGCTGCGCCTGCACGACACTTCCGCCGAGTTCGAAAGTGTCCAGTTTTATCCTGAAATGATCGTTGTTTAAGTAGAGACAGCGCGTGGGCCGTGTAGGATAAGGTTTTGACCCCCAGATATTTATATGCAGCCCGACTGGACAGCACTTCTCGTTGAACCGAAAGCCATACTCGGTCCCTACAAAGGCAAAGCGCCGCCGCTGTCCACCTTCGCCCCCTATGCATGGCGCGCGCAGTTCGACGACGTAGCGATTGCCGGTCAATTCATGCAGCTCCCTGAACAGGTCCCTCCAAGCTGGGGTTCTCGCGATTCGGCGCGTGCGGAAGTGGTATTCGAGTTTCATGATGTCCGGCTGTTTCGCGTCGATGGGGTGCTGGAGCGGAGCGATGAGGACGATTCTCTTCATGGCATGCCATGTGGCATGCCTGGCCAGTGTTCAATCGAGGCCGCTCCTGAGGCCTATATCGATGACGCCGAGCGGGGCATTTTCATCCCTTGGAAACAGTTCAGCTTCACGCAGAAATCGTTCTCACTATTGGTGGAAGCGGGGCATGTCTCGATTTATTGCGGGAGACGCGCGAGCGGACAGTTCGGGCGGTGTCCTCCCTATTGAAAACCATGAAACGCTTTTTGACCCCGCAAGAGAAGAAAGTCTTGCGTTATAAAAAGGACCGGCGAAATACCTTTGCGGAGTCCCGCTCCTCGAGCAGGAAGGCAATCGCCAGCAGAAAGGCGCTTGCAAGCCGGTCCCTCCGGCATGCACAAAATGTTGCGCTGACCCGATCGCTTGCACTCCTCGACGATGCCGATCCGATCGCCCGGAAGACGGGGACGAATTCTTGGCGAAAGATTCCTGATTCTCCCTTGGCTGACTATGTCGGCAGGAAACTGAAGTTCCGTGCGATGAGAGGCATGAACAAGCCTCAGCAAGTGTCCGCCCTGTTGCGAAAGGCACGTCAGAAACTGGTGCCAAGGGAAAAGCGCTTCAAAGGACCACTGCAAGAGGACATGGATTGACTTCACCGCGCGTTCCGCCACCTACGTCATGTCTGGAGCACTCCCATCCGCTGCATCAACTGCTTACGGTAGCTCCGGCTTATCCTGAGCCGGACACCGCTTTTCAGCACCGCCTCGTGCTCCCCATCCGCATTCAACTCGATCGCCTGTAATCGATCGAGGTTGATCATGGTCGACCGGTGGATCCTGCAAAAGAGCGCAGGGTCCAGATCCGCCTCAAGTTCCGCCAGGCCGCGGCGCATCAAGTGCACCTGCGTCCCGACATGCAAGGACGCGTAGTAATCCGCCGCTCCGATCCAGTCGATGTCGGGAATCGGCAGGAACAGGACTTGCCCCGCATTCTTGAGGACGAGACGCTGATCGGATTTCCTGTTTGTCGTCAGCTTCTCCCTCGCCCTCGCCAAGGCCATGTCGAAGCGCTCGTCGCTGTACGGCTTGAGCAGGTAGTCCAGCGCACCCGCATCGAATGCCTTCAACGCATAGCTGTCATAGGCGGTCACGAAGATGACGGCAGGCGGCAGGTTCGCGCCCAGCATCTCCAGCACGTCGAAACCATCGCAGCCCGGCATCTGGACATCGAGGAAGACCAGATCCGGCCTGCATGCCCGCATGGCGTCGGCCGCCGCCTTGCCCTGGTCGTATTCGCCAGCCAGCTCGATATCGGCGTGCCGGCGCAGCAGCTCCTTCAGGTTGGCGCGTGCGGGCGCCTCGTCGTCGACGATGAGCGCGCGGATTGTTCGGGCAGCGTCTTGCATGGCTCAGGAATGAACAAGTGGAAGGGTAATCCTGACCTCGACCCCATCGCCACGGTTGCACAGGTCGAGCGTAAAGTTCCCATCGTAGAGACTCGCGAGACGCTGGCGCACGTTCGCCAGGCCGATCCGGCCTGCCGGGACGGCGGCCGGCAAAGGCGGTCCATCGTTGTAGACCGCTATCGATAATCTGTCGGCCGCCGTACCGATCGTCACGCCGATTCTGCCGCTTTCCGGCCGGTGGGCAAGGCCGTGTTTAAAGGCGTTTTCGACGAGGGGCTGGAGCAGCAGGGTCGGCACCTGCGCCGACAGGAGGGCCGGCGGCGCGTCGACACTGTAGTGCAGCCGCTCGCCGAAACGCATTTTCTGGATGGCGAGGTATTTGTCCAGGAAGGCCAGCTCTTCGTCCAGTGTGGCCAGGTTGCGGTCGGCGTCCGCGAGCACCCGGCGCAGCAGCTCGCTGAGCCCCGTGATCATGCCCACGGCGGCGTCGTTGCGCCGCTCGCGGACCAGGCCCGTGATCGTATTCAGGGAGTTAAACAGGAAATGCGGCTCGATCTGGCGCCGCAAGGCGTCGAGCTGTGCCTGGACGAGCTGCTCGTTCAACTGCGCGCGCTTGGCCCGCTCCAGCATCAGCCCTTCGCGGGCGCGTACGCCATAGCCGATGGCCAGCGTCGTCACGTACAGCACCACGCTGGTCAGCATGCCGTTGACGAAGTGCTGGCGCCATAGCTCGCGCCAGGACGGCGGCGGTGTCGCGAGCCACGGGTCGAGGGCCTGTTCGAGTACAGCGGTCCACAGCGCGGACAGTAAGCCGATGCCCAGGCAGGCAAGAAGATGGCCGGGCCACCCGAGGCGCTGCGCATCTTGCGCGGCGATGCGCATGCCCAGCCGCAGAACCGCCGGCGTGGCCACGGCCCAGACCAGCCAGTACAGCATCCGGAAGCAGAACAGCTCCGGCCAGGCATGGTGCATGCCGCCGGACTTCATGACGATCAGCGTTTGTATCGCGTCGAACAGGCCGATGCCCGACCACGCCACGGCGGCCCAGAACCAGTCGCGTGACATCCAGCGGCCAGGAAGAATGGGGGCTGAAGTGGAAGTCTGCATGCGTGAACGATAAACGAAAAAGTGAACGGTTTGCAAAAAATGCAGCGAAACGACGGCGCCATGCAGCGGCCGGCATCGCCATGGGCGGAGGCGGCCGTCACACTGGGTCGTCTTGTTCATCAAGGCGTCTCGTTTTCGTTAACCTAACAAACTCCTTCCATGCCCAAGCTCAAACACTTCCTTGCCTGCGCTTTGCTGGCGGTCTCTCTGCCCGCGCTGGCCGTGGTTATCCGGCACGATGTCGCCGACCTGAAGTACCGGGTCCAGGAAACGCCGATGCGGGCCATCGCCAACTTGCCTCATGAGGGCCATGGCGTCCTGATCGCGCCGCAATGGGTTCTCACCGCCGCGCACGCGACCCAATGGCATCCGGTGACGGAGATCATGCTGAACGGCGCATGCCGCAAAGTCGAGCGCCTGATCGTCCACAAGGGCTACAAGCCGCTGCCGAAGGCGCTGACGGCAGCCGAGGCGGATGCCGCCCACGGGATAGCGCATCTGGCCGCATCCGATGACATCGCCTTGATCAAGTTGTCGGAACCCGTCACCGATGTGCAGCCGCTCGCGCTCTACCGCGGCGATGACGAAGCGGGCAAGCTCATGCAGGTAATGGGAATGGGTGCTACCGGCACCGGCGAGCGTGGGTTGGAGCCGCACAGCGCGCACCGTACTGCGATGCGGCGCGCATTCAATGTCGTCGGCAGCGCCGATGCGCGCTGGCTTGGCTATGTGTTCGATTCCGGGCCAGGCGCGCATCCGCTCGAAGGCACGAGCGGGAACGGAGACAGCGGCGGCCCGATCCTCATCGAAGAGGACGGCGAATGGAGGCTGGCGGGGCTGACATCCTGGGTGTTTGCTGAAGGTAAGGTCAGTGCGTGGCAGTCCGGCAGGTACGGCAGCAAAAGCTTTGCCGTTCGCGTGTCTCGTTATCTGCAGTGGATACAACAGGAGATTGCAACAAAGGGTTCACCCGGTTTCAGGAACTAGGTTTCTCTGGATGGCCGATGGCGTGCGAAAGATTGCGGCGCGCCTGCTCCTCGAAGCGACGACGTAGCGCGGGCGTCGCATAGATGGGCTCACGCTCGAGAAATGCCTGGAGAACGGCGCGGCGCCTGGCGGCGTAGATGTCCGGCGCCACCCAGGCATATTCGGCCCGGATCTGCTGTTCGTATTCGGCGAAGCGCGCCTCGGGAGCGCCGAGGATGGACAGGTCGATGTCGGTCAGCAGGGCCGCGTCCCGTGTGCCGGGGAGGGCGTTGTGGCAAGTCGCCATGACCAGGTCGTGGATGCGGCTGCAGGCCTGCTCGCCGAGTCCTGCGGCGTGCAGCGCCGTGACTGCCCAGTGCGCCGAACGGGCTTCGTTGTCGTGCGCGCGCACATCGTAGACGGCGTCGTGGAACCACAGCGCCAGTTCGATCTCGTCGAAGCGCTCCGCCTCGGCCCTGAAGGTCTCGGCAAGCGCCAGGCATTCGCCGAGGTGCTGGAGGGTGTGATAGTGGCGCTGCGCCTCGCTGTAGGCGTCCAGCAGCGCGCCGCACAGGCCTTCCGGTTCCGGCAGGTCCATCCTCTGCCACAGCGCCGCCCAGCGTGCCCTCAAGCCGTCCATGGCCTTACATCAGGATGACGTCGTACTGCTCCTGGTGGTAACCCTTCTCCACCTGCAGCGAAATGCGCTTGCCGATGAAGTCGCCCAGCATCGCCAGGTGCTGGGATTCCTCTTCCAGGAACAGGTCGACCACCTCCTGCGAGGCGACGATGCGGAATTCGCGCGGGTTGAACTGCTTGGCTTCGCGCAGCAGCTCGCGCAGGATCTCGTAGCAGATCGTGCGGCTGGTCTTGACCTGGCCCTTGCCGGAGCAGGCGGGGCAGGGTTCGCACAGGATATGGGCCAGCGATTCGCGGGTGCGCTTGCGCGTCATCTCGACCAGGCCGAGGGCGGAGAAGCCGCTCACCGAGACTTTCGTGCGGTCGCGCGCCAGGGTCTTCTTCAGCTCGGCCAGCACCGCGTTGCGGTGCTCGTTGTTCTCCATGTCGATGAAGTCGAGGATGATGATGCCGCCCAGGTTCCGCAGGCGCAGCTGGCGCGCGATCGCGTGCGCCGCTTCCAGGTTGGTCTTGAAGATGGTGTCGGCGAAGTTGCGTCCGCCCACGAAGCCACCGGTGTTGACGTCGATGGTCGTCATCGCCTCGGTCTGGTCGACGATCAGGTAGCCGCCGGATTTCAAATCGACGCGGCGGCCCAGGGCGCGCAGGATTTCTTCCTCGACGCCGTAGAGGTCGAACAGCGGACGCTCGCCGGTGTAGTGGGTCAGGCGCGACAGCACGCTGGGCGTGTACACCTGGGCGAAGTCGACCAGCTTCAGGTAGTTCTCGCGCGAGTCGACCTGGATGGTGGCCGTCTCGTCGTGCACGAAGTCGCGCAGCACGCGCTGGGCCAGGCTCAGGTCCTGGTAGAGCAGGGTGGTAGGCGGCTTGGTGCGCGCGCCCTGGACGATGGCGCCCCAGGTCTTGCGCAGGTAGTCGATGTCGGCCTTCAGGTCCTCGTCCGAGGCTTCCTCCGCCTGGGTGCGCACGATGTAGCCGCCTTTTTCCTCGCTCGGCAGCAGGTTCTGCATGCGGGTGCGCAGCAGTTCGCGGTCGGCTTCCTTCTCGATCTTTTGCGAGATGCCGATGTGCTGGTCCTGCGGCAGGTAGACGAGCATGCGGCCGGCGATCGAGATCTGGGTCGACAGGCGCGCACCCTTGGTGCCGATCGGGTCCTTGATCACCTGCACCGTCAATACCTGGCCGTCGAACAGCAGCTTTTCGATGGGGGTAGGAGGGGTGCCGTTGCCTTCGTGGCTGCGCGCTTCCCAGATGTCGGCCACGTGCAGGAAGGCGGCGCGTTCCAGGCCGATGTCGATGAAGGCAGATTGCATGCCCGGCAGCACGCGCACGACCTTGCCCAGGTAGATATTCCCCGCCAACCCGCGCGTGAGCGTGCGCTCGATGTGCAGCTCCTGAACCGCGCCCTGCAGGACCAGCGCGACGCGCGTTTCCTGCGGTGTGATGTTGATGAGGATGTCTTCGTTCATGGACCCAGCCGTGCAATGTTGTTCAGAGTGACATGATACACGGTGGTTGGCCCGGCGGCGGAGCCGCCAGGACCAGGATGACGCGCGGCGTATTTACAGGACGTAGCCGGCTTTGCGCAGCAGGTTCGCCGTCTCGAACAGCGGCAGGCCCATGATGCCGGAGTGGCTGCCTTCGATGTGCTCGATGAAGACCGCCGCCGCGCCCTGGATGCCGTAGCCGCCGGCCTTGTCGTAGGGCTCGGGCGAGGCGCAGTAGGCGCGGATCTGTTCCGGCGTGAGCTTGGCGAAGCGCACGGTCGACACTTGGGTGATCTGCTCGGCGATGTTCATGCCGTGCACGGCCACCGAGGTCAGCACCTCATGGGTGCGGCCGGACAGGCGTTCCAGCATCTCCACCGCTTCCCTGGTGTTGGCCGGCTTGCCAAGGATCTGGCCGTCGATGGTGACGGTGGTGTCGGCCGACAGCACCGGGCGCAGCGGCTGGCGCCGGCTCAGCACCATGTTCCAGGCGAAGGCGCCTTTTTCGCGCGCCACGCGGGCCACGTAGTCCACGGGCGCCTCGCCCGCATGCACGTCTTCACTGACGTCGGCGCCGCGCACCGGGTCGTTGCGCAGGGCCAGCAGTTCGAAGTCGACGCCGATCTGGCGCAGCAGTTCGCGCCTGCGCGGGCTCTTGGAGGCGAGATAGATTTTCTTGTCGTTAGGTCTCGTGAACATGGCGCTCAGACGCGGTGGTAAGGATGGTTCTGGGTGATGGTCCAGGCACGGTACAACTGTTCCGCCAGCATGACGCGCACGATTCCGTGCGGCAGCGTCATGCTGGAGATGCGGATCATGCCTTCGGCGCGCGCCTTCAGCTCCGGATCGAGGCCGTCGGCCCCGCCGATCAGGAAGGCGGTGTCGCGCCCGTCCTGCTGCCATTGCTCCAGCTGGCGCGACAGGCCGACACTGGTCAGGTCCTTGCCGCGCTCATCCAGTGCAATGATGCGCACGCCTTTCGGCAGCACCGCTTCGATGCGCTCGCGTTCGAGCGCCATCGCGGTGGCCGCCGTCTTGCTGCCGGACCGTTCGACCGGCTTGATTTCCTTGAGCACGATGCGCAGCTCGGGCGGCATGCGCTTGACGTACTCGGCAAAGCCGGTCTCGATCCAGGCCGGCATCTTGTGGCCGACCGCAACAATCATCAACTGCATGAAGGCTTACTCGGCCGCTTTCTTCACGCGGCGGATCACCTTCTTCACCGGCGCCTCGTCGGCTGCCGGCGCTGCCGTCTTGGCGGCGCGCTTCGGCGGCTTGGCCTTCAGCGCTTCGACGGCCGCGGTTTCGCTCTTGCTCGGCGCTACCTTGACGGTCTTGCCGGTCGGGACCTTTTTGGCGGCCGGTTTCTTGGCGGCGGTTTCGGTTGCAGCTTTCTTGGCCGCGGGCTTGCGCTCGCGCACCGGCTTGGCTTCCGGCTGCTCCTGGTTGGCCGCCAGGTGCTTGGACTTGGTCTTCGGCGCGTCCGCTTCCGCCGCTTCCGGGGTCGACTTGCGCTTGGCCGCGCCCAGCTTGACCGGCTTCTCGCCCCAGATTTCTTCCAGGCGGTAGTACTGGCGGATCGCCGGCTGCATGATGTGGACGATCATGTCGCCCAGGTCCACCAGCACCCATTCGCCGGTGTCTTCGCCTTCCAGGCCAACCACGTCGCCGCCTGCGGCCTTGACCTTGTCGCGCACCGACGCAGCCAGCGCCTTGGTCTGGCGGTTCGAGGTGCCCGAGACCACGGCGATGCGGTCGAACAGGCTGGTCAGGTGGGTGGTGTCGAACAGGACGATGTCCTGGCCCTTGACGTCTTCCAGGGCGTCGACGACCAGCGTTTGCAGTTTCTTGATATCCATTAGTTTTTATATAGGTTGTGTTGTTGAATATAGTCTAGCACTTGCGCCATCACCAGCGCGCTAGCGTCTGCGCCCGAGCGCAGGGCCTCGCGGATCCGGGTGGCGGAAATATCGACCGCCAGCGTATGCGCCAGACAAACTTTTCCGTGCGGGCTATTCCGCACTGCGTCCGGCGTTGCAAGCCGCGCGGACAATTCTTGGGCGACGGCGGGCGGCAGCTTGTCGCTGGCCAGCTCGTAGCCGGGGCGTGCGGCCACGCCCAGGTTGGCCAGGTCGAACAGCGCATGCCATTCGCGCCAGCTGTCGAGCTTTTGCAGCTGGTCGGCGCCCATCAGGAACACGATGGAAGCGTCCGGGCCCAGCTCGGCGCGCAGGGCGCGCAGGGTGTCCACCGTGTAGGTCGGCTGGCCGCGCTCGATTTCCTGCAGATCCAGCAGCACCGGGAAAGGCTTGTCCTTGAAGGCCAGTTCCAGCATGGCGACGCGGTC
Organism: Massilia sp. AB1; assembly: GCF_018119385.1. NCBI lineage: Bacteria > Pseudomonadati > Pseudomonadota > Betaproteobacteria > Burkholderiales > Oxalobacteraceae > Massilia > Massilia sp. AB1. The sequence continues at coordinate 65,538 of NZ_JAGKSG010000014.1, forward strand.
CGCATCGCTGGCCTGCAGCGCGCCTTTTTGCCAAGGACGGGCCGGCAGTACGCGCAGCTGGTCGGGTTGCAGCAGATCGGCGAACAACTCGGCCAGTGCGACGTGGCCGTGATGCACTGGGTCAAAACTTCCTCCCAGCAAGGCAACGCAGAAGGTCACGACGCCAGCCAGTCCCGGTGGACCAGGAAGTCCGAATACAGCTGGGCCTCGAGGCTGCCGGGTTCCGGATGCCAGTCGTAGCGCCATTTCACGATCGGCGGCATCGACATCAGGATGGCCTCGGTGCGGCCGCCCGACTGCAGGCCGAACAGGGTGCCGCGGTCCCAGACCAGGTTGAACTCGACATAGCGGCCCCGGCGGTAAGCCTGGAAGTCGCGTTCGCGTTCGCCGTAGGGCGTGTCCTTGCGCGCCTTCAGGATCGGCAGGTAGGCGTCGAGGAAGCTGTCGCCCACGCTCTGGACCATCGCGAAGGACTGGTCGAAGTCCACTTCGTTGAAGTCGTCGAAGAAGATGCCGCCCACGCCGCGCGGCTCCTTGCGGTGCTTCAGGTAGAAGTATTCGTCGCACCACTTCTTGAAGCGCGCGTGCAGGTCGCCGCCATAGGGCGCGAGCGCGTCGTGGCAGGCCTGGTGGAAGTGGCGGACATCGATCGCGTTGCCGTAGTAGGGCGTCAGGTCCATGCCGCCGCCGAACCACCAGACCGGTTCCTTGCCTTCCGCCGTGGCTTCGAAAAAGCGCACGTTCATGTGCACGGTGGGGGCGTAGGGGTTACGCGGGTGCAGGACCAGCGACACGCCCATGGCTTCCCAGGCGCGGCCCGCCAGTTCCGGGCGCGCGGCCATGGCCGACGGCGGCAGGCTGGCGCCCATCACGTGCGAGAAATTCACCCCGCCGCGCTCGATCACATTGCCTTCCTCGATCAGGCGCGAGATCCCGCCGCCGCCTTCCGGCCGTTCCCAGGCGTCGCGCAGGAAGGGCTTGCCGTCGACTTCCTCGAGGGCTTGCACGATGCGGGCCTGGAGCGCGAGCAGCCAGGCTTTGACGGCGTGGGGGGACGGGGTGGACATGCGGATCGGATAAGCTTGTGAAAAGTGGGCAGATTGTACACCTGCCGTTAAGGTGTTGAGATGTTTGGTGTTCGCTGGGTGTTTCGGCTGCTCGAAGAAACTTGGGTTCCGGCCTTCGCCGGAACGACGGTCTTGAAGCGGGTGGCTGAAAATCGCTGATCTGATTTCGGCCACGTCCCTTAGCACGTCGTTCCGGCGCAGGCCGGAACCCAAGTTTGTGTGCGTACCCGCTGGCGAGAGCTCAGCGATAACGCGGACTTACTTCACCCCACGCCACCCGATATCGCGGCGGTACTGCGCGCCGTTGAAGTGGATCTTCTCCACCGTATCGTAGGCCTGCTTCTGCGCCATCTTGACGCTGTCGCCCAGGCCGACCACGCACAGCACGCGGCCGCCGCTGGTCTGCAGGGTGCCGCCCACCATCTGGGTGCCGGCGTGGAAGGTCACGCATTCCGGGGTCTCCGGCGGAATGCCGTCGATGATGTCGCCCTTGCGCGGGCTTTCCGGATAGCCTTCGGCGGCCATCACGACGCCCACCGCGGTGCGGCGGTCCCATTCCAGTTCCACCGCGTCCAGGGTGCCGTTGCAGGCGTGGTCCACGACGCTCAGGAGGTCGCTCTTCAGGCGCGCCATGATCGGCTGCGTCTCCGGGTCGCCCATGCGGCAGTTGAATTCCAGGGTGCGCGGGTTGCCTTCGGCGTCGATCATCAGGCCGGCGTACAGGAAGCCGGTGAAGATGATGCCGTCCTTGGCCATGCCCTGGATGGTCGGGTTGATGATCTCGCGCATCACGCGCGCGTGCATCGACGGGGTCACGATCGGGGCGGGGGAGTAGGCGCCCATGCCGCCCGTGTTCGGGCCTTCGTCCTGGTCCTTGAGGCGCTTGTGGTCCTGGCTGGTGGCCAGGGGCAGCACGTTCTTGCCGTCGCACATGACGATGAAGCTGGCTTCTTCGCCGGCCAGGAATTCCTCGATCACGATGCGCGCGCCGGCGTCGCCGAAGGCGTTATCCGACAGCATGTGGTCGACGGCCGCGTGGGCCTCGTCCAGGGTCATCGCCACCACCACGCCCTTGCCGGCCGCCAGGCCGTCGGCCTTGATGACGATCGGGGCGCCGTTGGCGTTGACGTAGTCGTGCGCTTGCGCCGCGTCCGAGAAGCTCTGGTACTTGGCGGTCGGGATGCCGTGGCGCTGCATGAAGGCCTTGGCGAAGTCCTTCGAGCTTTCCAGCTGCGCCGCTTCCTTGGTCGGGCCGAAGATCTTGAGGCCGCGCGCGCGGAACAGGTTGACGATGCCGGCGGCCAGCGGCGCTTCCGGGCCCACCAGGGTCAGGTTGATGCCTTCGGCCACCACGAAGTCGGCCAGGGCCGCCGGGTCCGTGATCCCGACGTTGACCAGGTGCGGATCGAGTTCGGTGCCGCCGTTGCCTGGGGCGACGAAGACGGTCTGGACGCGTTCGGATTGGGCCAGTTTCCAGGCCAGGGCGTGTTCACGGCCGCCCGAGCCGACTACGAGGATTTTCATGGGAGCTTCCGGTTTATTCTTCGATCACGGCGTTGGTGTACACCTCCTGGACGTCGTCCAGGTTTTCCAGCGCGTCGAGCAGCTTCTGCATCTTGAGGGCGTCTTCGCCGGTGAACACGGTTTCGGTGGCCGGCTTCATGATGACTTCCGCCACTTCGGCCTTGAAGCCGGCTTTTTCCAGCGCGTCCTTCACGCCGGCGAAGGCGAACGGGTCGCACAGCACTTCGAAGCCGCCTTCCTCGTCGGGGATCACGTCGTCGGCGCCGGCTTCCAGCGCCGCTTCCATCAGCTTGTCCTCTTCCACGCCCGGCGCGAACAGGAACTGGCCGGTGTGCTTGAACATGAAGGCCACCGAACCCTCGGTGCCCATGTTGCCGCCGAATTTGCTGAAGGCGTGGCGCACTTCGGCCACGGTACGCACGCGGTTGTCGGTCATGCAGTCGACGATGATCGCCGCGCCGCCGATGCCGTAGCCTTCGTAGCGGACTTCTTCGTAGTTGACGCCTTCCAGGCCGCCCGATCCGCGCTGGATCGCGCGGGTGACGTTATCCTTCGGCATGTTCGCGTCGGCCGCCTTGTCCACGGCGAGGCGCAGGCGCGGGTTGGTGGCGACGTCGCCGCCGCCCATGCGGGCGGCCACGGTGATTTCCTTGATCAGGCGCGTCCAGATCTTGCCGCGCTTGGCGTCGGTGGCGGCTTTCTTATGCTTGATGTTGGCCCATTTGCTGTGTCCAGCCATGTCGAGAATCCTTAGACGAGAAGGGAGGGCCACCGCCCTCCCAGAATGCAAGAGTGGCCGACATTCTAACATAGGCCCCTCTTGCAAAATCGCCGGGTCTGACTTATGGAAACAACAAGCGGGTTCCCCAGGCCAGGAGCGCGAGCCCTCCCAGGCAGGCGATCCAGTGGCCTCCGCGCAGCTTGATTTCGGCCGGCGCCAGCACCAGCAGGACGGCGGCCGGGGCTGGGTGGACCGGCCCGGACGCCAGCGGCAGCAGCATCAGGAGCCAGATGCTGCCCATGCAGGTGCGCGAGTGGCCGATGCCGCGGCACAGGGCGCTCCAGGTGTCGTCGCGCCAGTCGGCCAGGAGCGCCGGCAGCGGGGTGCGGCAGTGCTCCAGGCAGTCGTGCTTGGGGGGCAGCCACTGGTAAATACCGGCCGCCACCAGCGCCAGGCCGAGGGCCGCCGGGTAGCGCACCGCCATGGACTCGTCGAGCATGCCGGCGTCGTGCAGGGTCCACTGCATCAGGCTTGCCAGGAGCGCGAACAGGGCGCAGGGAATGAGGTGGCCGAGCACGAACAGCGCCGTGCGCAGGCGGGGCAGGGGCGCGCCGTGCCAGCGCGCGGCCCGCGCGACCAGCACCGTGGGACGGACCGCGAGCGGCAGCATGACGGCGGCGGCCATGCCGGCCCAGAGCGCGAAGACCAGGGCCAGCTGGCCGGCGCCATAGGGGGCCGGTTCCGGCGGTTTCTGGGCGGGCGGGACAGCGGCGGGACCCGTGGACAGGGCGCCGACCAGGAGCACCAGCCAGCACAGGATGGCCACCAGGGTCAGCCAGGCCAGGCCCAGGCGGACCTGGCGCTCGGTGGGGGCGTGGCTTCCGGTTTCGATAAGGTTCATTGTGGGGCTCCTTGATGCGCCGTCGGGACGCCGGCAAACTTGGGCCCCCGCCTTCGCGGGGGAGACGGTTTCAAGGCTGGTGGTGGGAGATCGCGTTGCGGCCTGCATGGGCTTGCAAACGCGGGTGGAAAGACGGTCGGCATTGGTTTCCCCTGTCGTTGATGTGTTCTGTTCGACCGTTCGTCCGCACCGGCGTTCAGCGGCCCCGTCAGCAGAGCCGGCTCAGGCGTTCTACAATCGACGGATGAACAAGAGTCTCGCCGCCAATCCTGCATCTCCTTTACCACGCTCCGCCCTCGTCGCCGGTCTCTCCATCGCCATCGCGGGCGCCGTCTTGTTTTCGACGAAGGCGGTGGTCGCAAAACTGCTGTACCGGTACCACATCGATGCCGTTACATTGATCGCGTTCAGAATGCTGTTCTCGCTGCCGGTGTTCGCCGCGGTGGCGATCTGGAAGATGCGCGCCGGGCCGCCGCTCACCCCCTCGGACCGCTGGCGCATCGCCGGGCTGGGCCTGGTCGGCTACTACCTGTCGAGCTACCTCGACTTCCTCGGGCTGCAGCACATCTCGGCCGGGCTGGAGCGCCTGATCCTGTTCCTGACGCCGACCTTCGTCCTGGCCATCAATGCCGTGTTCTTCAAGCGGCGCGTCAAGCCAGTCGAGTGGGGCGCCCTGGGGCTGGCGTATTGCGGCATCGTGCTGGTGTTCGTGCACGACCTGGGCGGAGGCGCCGGCAGCACCGTGCTCGGTTCGCTGTTCGTGCTGGGCTCGGCGATCGCCTATGCGGTCTACCTGCTGGGCTCGGGCGAGATGGTGCGCCGCATCGGCTCGCTGCGCCTGGTGGCCTATGCGATGTGCGTGTCGAGCGCGGCCTGCATCCTGCAGTTCTTCGTCGTGCATCCGCCGGGCGTGCTGATCCAGCCGGCGCCGGTTTACATGCTCTCGCTCGTGAATGGAGTATTCTGTACGATCTTCCCGGTATTTATGACCATGGCCGCGGTACAGCGCATCGGCGCCGCGACCGCCTCGCAGGCAGGCATGATCGGACCGGCGTCGACGCTGTTCTTCGGCGCCCTCATTCTCGGGGAGCCGATCACGGCGGTGCAGCTGGCCGGCACCGGGCTTGTGCTTGTGGGGATTTATCTTCTGTCGCTCAAAAAATGACCAAACCGACCCAGCCACGCATTGCGCTCATCGCGCACGACAAGAAAAAAGACGACATGATCAAGCTCGCGGGCGAGTACCGCGAGTTCCTGCAGACCTGCATCCTGTCGGCCACCGGGACCACCGGCGGACGCCTGATCAACGAACTCGGCCTGCAGGTCGAGCGCATGCACTCCGGCCCGGTGGGCGGCGACCTGCAGATCGGCGCCCAGCTGGTGAACGGCCAGATCGACTGCGTGATCTTCCTGCGCGACCCGATGACGCCGCAGCCGCACGAACCCGACATCAACGCCCTGGTCCGCGCCTGCGACGTGCACAACATCGCCTGCGCGACCAATGTCTCGACTGCGCACCTGGTGCTGTCGCAGCTGCGGGCCGCGTTCGCCAAGTAATCCACCAAGGAGGTCCCATGCGCGCCAAAGCGATCCGGATCGCCGCCAATGGCGGTCCCGAAGTGATGGAGTATGTCGACGTCGAGGTAGGCCAGCCGGGACCCGGCGAGGCGCTGGTGCGCCAGCACGCGGTCGGCCTGAACTTCATCGACGTGTATTTCCGCACCGGCCTGTATCCGCAGCCGCTGCCCGCCGGCCTGGGGCAGGAGGGCGCGGGCGTGGTCGAGGCGGTGGGCGAAGGCGTGACCCACGTGCAGCCGGGCGACCGCGTCGCCTATGCCGGCGGCCCGAACGGCGCGTACGCCGAGCTGCGCACCATGCCTGCTCATGTGCTGGTGAAGCTGCCGGACGCGGTGAGCTTCGAGACCGCCGCCGCCATGATGCTGCAGGGGCTGACGGTGCAATACCTGTTCCGCAGCACCTATCCCTTGATGACCGGCCAGACCATCCTGTTCCATGCGGCCGCCGGCGGCGTCGGCCTGATCGCCTGCCAGTGGGCGCGCGCCCTGGGCGTGAACCTGATCGGCACCGTGGGCTCGAAGGAAAAGGGCGAGCTGGCGCTGGCGCACGGCGCGGCGCACGTCATCAACTACAACGAGGAAGACATCGTGGCGCGCGTGCGCGAGATCACCAACGGTACGGGCGTGCCGGTGGTGTACGACTCGGTGGGCAAGGACACCTTCTTCCGTTCGCTCGACTGCCTGAAGCCGCGCGGGCTGATGGTCAGCTTCGGCAATTCGTCCGGCGCGGTGGAGCCGTTCTCGCCGGGCGAGCTGGCCAAGCGCGGCTCGCTCTACCTCACGCGGCCGACCCTGGGGGCCTACATGGCGACCCGGCCGGAGCTGGAGGCGATGGCGGCGGACCTGTTCGGGATGGTCGAGAGCGGCAAGGTGAAGATCGAGGTCAACCAGACCTTCCCGCTGTCGCGGGCGGCCGACGCGCACCGGGCGCTGGAGAGCCGGCGCACGACGGGTTCGACGGTGCTGCTACCATGAGGGATACCAGTGGAGACAACCGCCCGCCGCCGTCGGGGGATGATGGGGTGCCGAAGTTTGGAAGGCTGCTGATCGTGCTGGCGGGGGCGATCCTGATGATCGTGGCGATCACGTTCGGGTCGGAGGCGTGGTTCAGCTGACCCGCCGCCGAAGTCCTCAGCTCGTCGTTCCGGCGAAGGCTTAGGGCAGCGGGCAGGTAGTTACGGTAGATCGGCACCGGCAAACAAAAAGGCCAGGCACCAGCCTGGCCTCCCTTCATCCGCAATCGCGAATCAGCCCTTCTTCTCGTCCATCGTCACCTCAACCCGCCGCGCCATCCCCGACGGCCCCGGGAACTCCGCGAACGCGCTCCTCACCAGCGCCGGCATCACTTCCGGCGTCGACAGCTCGCGGCTGGTGTTGTGCACCGTGACGTCGAACAGCCTGCGCGCATCGCTCGCCTGCTTGATCGAGACCTGCAGCTCGCGCCGGTACTGGTGTTCCACCGAAACCTGGTAGGCCGGGAACGGGCTCCAGAACGGATCGTAGAACGGGCTGTAGCCGCCCCAGTAGCGGCGGTAGTAGCCGCGGTAGCCGAAGCGCGCCCGCGGGTGGTAGAGCGGGTGGTACATCGGGTGATAGAAGGGGGACATGACCGGCTCCAGCACCCGCACCGGGATGTCGGTGGTGGTGAAACGCATCGATACGGTCAGCGCCGGCGTGGCGCCGTTGGCGTCGCGGAATCCCAGGCGCGCCAGTTCGCCGCGCACCAGTTCCTGGTAGCTGCGCCATTCGAGCGTGTCGTCCTGCTGCGGCGGCACCTCGAAGACATAACTCTTGTCTGCCATCTGGGCGGGCCATTGATGGAAGGTCGTGACATCGCTGCGGTAGGTCGTGGCGCAGCCTCCCAGCAGCAGTGCCAGCGCCGTTCCCGCGGCGACCATGATCAGGCGTTTCATTACATTCTCCCTTGTATAGTCGGTGTTTCCCCGATGATGTAGCTTAGCCTTTGTTCTACATTTATTGCACGGAATTTACACCCGGTTACGCGCGGCACATTCCGATACATGAAATCGTACGGAACGCGCGAAAATCTTGTTGGTAAAATAAGCACTTCATCCACTGTGTTTGCGGACTCCCTATGCGCACCGATACGCCCCAAACGATCTACCGGAAGGACTATACCCCGCCGAGTTACCTCGTGGATACTGTCGAGCTCGGCTTCGACCTCGATCCGTCCCGGACCGTCGTCGCCAACCGCATGACCCTGCGCCGCAATCCCGGCAGCAGTCAGCGGTCGATTGAGCTGCATGGGGAGGATATTGAACTGGTGGCGCTGCGCCTGAACGGCAAGGCCCTCGGCAAGGGCGACTACCGCCTGGCCAACAATATCCTGGTCATTCCCGAGGCGCCCGACCAGGTGACCCTCGAGATCGAGACCATCTGCGTTCCCGAGCAGAACACCACCCTGAGCGGGCTGTATGTTTCGAATGGGAACTTCTTCACCCAATGCGAAGCGGAAGGTTTCCGCCGCATCACCTTCTTCCCGGACCGCCCCGACGTGATGGCGACCTATACCGTGATGCTGCGCGCCGACAAGGAGCGCTATCCGGTGCTGCTGTCCAACGGTAACCTCATCGAAGAGGGCGAGCTGGACGACGGCCGCCACTACGCGCTGTGGGAAGACCCGTTCAAGAAGCCGTCCTATTTGTTCGCCCTGGTGGCGGCGCGCCTGGTGTGCCAGGAAGAGACCTTCCGCCTGGCCGACGGCCGCGACGCCTTGCTGCAGGTGTGGGTGGAAGAGGGCAACCTCGACAAGACCGACTATGCGATGCAGTCGCTCAAGCACAGCATCCGCTGGGACGAGGAGCGCTACGGCCTCGAGCTCGACCTGGACCGCTTCATGATCGTCGCCACCAGCGACTTCAACATGGGCGCGATGGAAAACAAGGGCCTGAACATCTTCAACACCAAGTTCGTGCTGGCCAACCCGCGCGTGGCGACCGACATCGACTTCCAGGGCATCGAAGCGGTGGTGGCGCACGAGTACTTCCACAACTGGACCGGCAACCGCGTCACCTGCCGCGACTGGTTCCAGCTGTCGCTGAAGGAAGGCCTGACGGTGTTCCGCGACCAGGAATTCACGGCCGACATGATCGGCACCGAGACTGGCCGCGCCGTCACCCGTATCGATCAGGTGCGCACCCTGCGCCAGGCCCAGTTCCCGGAAGACGCCGGCCCGATGGCCCACCCGGTGCGTCCCGACTCCTTCGTCGAGATCAACAACTTCTACACGGTGACCGTGTACGAGAAGGGCGCCGAAGTGGTGCGCATGTACCAGACCTTGCTGGGCCGCGAAGGCTTCCGCAAGGGCATGGACCTGTATTTCCAGCGCCATGACGGCCAGGCCGTCGAGTGCGACGACTTCCGCCGCGCGATGGGCGACGCCAACGGCCGCAACCTGGTCCAGTTCGAGCGCTGGTACAGCCAGGCGGGTACGCCGGTGCTGCGCTTCGAGACCCGCTGGGACGAGACGGCGGGCACCTATACGCTCAAGCTGTTCCAGTCCTGCCCACCGACTCCGGGCCAGCCGGAGAAGCTGCCCTTCCATATCCCGGTGGCCGTCGGCCTGCTCGACCCGGAGGGCCGCGACATGCAGCTGACCGTCGACGGCGTGGAATACGGCACGACGGCGGTGCTGGAGCTGACCCAGGCCGAACAGACCTTCGTGTTCACCGGCGTGAACGTGCAGCCGGTGCCGTCCCTGCTGCGCGACTTCTCGGCGCCGGTCATCCTGCAGAACGGCTACACCGACAGCGAGCTGCTGCACCTGTTCAGCCATGACAGCGACCCGGTCAACCGCTGGGAAGCCGGCCAGCGCCTGGCCATGGGCCGCCTGCTCAAGCTGGCCGCCGACGCCAGGCATTCGCCGCGCCTGGACCTGGACGATACCTTTGTCGAAGCCATGCGCAAGATGTTGACCGACGATACGCTGGACCCGGCGTTCCGCGAGCAGGCCTTGCTGCTGCCTTCGGAAACCATGATCTCGGAGCAGCTCGATACCGTCCATCCGCTGGCGGTGCACACCGCGCGCCAGTTCATGCGCGCCGACCTCGGCGCGCGCCTGCGCGCCGAGCTGCTGGAACAGTACGAAGCCAACCAGACGCCGGGCCCCTACAGCCCGGATGCGGCGTCCGCCGGCAAGCGCGCACTGAAGAACCTGGCGCTGGCCTACCTGAACGCGGCGCCGGACGCCGAGAGCGTCGCGCTGGCCCAGCGCCAGTTCGACACGGCCGACAACATGACCGACCGCGCCGCCGCGCTGAGCGCCCTGATCCAGTCGCGCGTGCCGGAAGCGGCCGATGCGCTGGGCGTGTTCTACGAAGAGTTCAAGGGCGAGGCCCTGGTCGTGGACAAGTGGTTTACGATGCAGGCCACCGCCTCGACCACCGACGTGGCGGCGGTGCGCGCACTGATGCGCCATCCGGCCTTCACCCTGCGCAACCCGAACCGTGCACGCAGCCTGGTGGCGGCCTTCTGCGCCAGCAATCCGGTGCAGTTCCACGCCCCGGACGGCAGCGGCTACCAGTTCTGGGCCGAGCAGGTGATCGCGCTCGACGCGCTCAACCCGCAGGTCGCCAGCCGCCTGGCGCGCGCCATGGACCGCTGGCGCCGTTACGCGCCCGAGCTGCAGGCCCAGATGCAAACGGCCCTGCAGCAGGTGGCCGGACAGCCGGAGCTGTCGAACGACGTGCGCGAAGTGGTCAGCAAGGCCCTTGCCAACTAAAAGAATTCAATCACCATCCAACAAAGGAAGTCCATGAAACGCGTCAGCCTTACGCAATACCTGGTGGAGGAACAGCGCCTCCACCAGAACATCAACGCCGAGCTGCGCCTCCTGATCGAAGTGGTGGCGCGTGCGTGCAAGCGCATCAGCTACTCGGTCAGCAAAGGCGCGCTGGGTGAAGTCCTGGGCAGTGCCGAGACCGAGAACATCCAGGGCGAAGTCCAGAAGAAGCTCGACGTGATCTCGAACGAAATCCTGCTCGAAGCCAACGAGTGGGGCGGCCACCTGGCCGCGATGGCCTCGGAAGAGATGGAAACCATCCGCCAGATTCCGAGCCGCTATCCGAAGGGCGAATTCCTGCTGCTGTTCGATCCGCTGGACGGCTCGTCGAACATCGACGTGAACGTGTCGATCGGCACCATCTTCTCGGTGCTGAAGGCGCCGGAAGGCATGGCCGAGCCGACCGAGCAGGACTTCCTGCAGCCCGGCGCCACCCAGGTGGCGGCCGGCTATGCCGTGTATGGCCCGCAGACCATGCTGGTCCTGACCACCGGCAACGGCGTGCATTGCTTCACCCTGGACCGCGAGATGGGTTCCTGGGTGCTGACCCAGAGCGACATGAAGATCCCGGAATCGACCAAGGAATTCGCGATCAACATGTCGAACAAGCGCCACTGGCATCCGCCGGTGCAGCGCTATGTCGACGAGCTGCTGGCTGGCAAGACGGGTCCGCGCGGCAAGGACTTCAACATGCGCTGGATCGCCTCGATGGTGGCCGACGTGCACCGCATCCTGAACCGCGGCGGCGTCTTCATGTACCCGGCCGACCTGCGCGACCCGGGCTCGCCGGGCAAGCTGCGCCTGATGTACGAAGCCAATCCGATGGCGATGATCGTCGAGCAGGCCGGCGGCGCCGCCACCGATGGCAAGGGCCGCATCCTGGACATCCCGCCGACCAAGCTGCACCAGCGCGTGCCGGTCTTCCTGGGTTCCAAGGAAGAGGTCGAAGTGGTGACGGGCTACCACGCGCAATAATATTTTTGCAATAACGCCGCTCGCTTGCGATACACACTAGCAAGTTTGTGGCGTTATTTGCTAGAATACGGTGTTTTCGCCGCTGTAGCTCAGTCGGTAGAGCAGCGCATTCGTAATGCGAAGGTCACCAGTTCGATTCCGGTCAGCGGCACCAAGAATTCAGTAATAAGGTCAAAGGGTTACAGGCGAGAGCATGTAACCCTTTTTCTTTTTGCCGACTCTTCTCCTGTTGTGTCACTGTGTTGAAAAAGGGCGAGATCGGTGCGCGAGAAATGATCGAGCAAAGGCGAACTGCTGCGCTTGCTTGGCCGTTTCAATGAGGCTAACGCCGTGCTTAAGGCTGTGCCGGCGGACGGGGCATAGCGAGTTCGGGCAGATGAACTCATCCCATCGCCTTCAAGAACGGCCCCGCCTCATGGACTGCTTGACGGATTGACAAAAACGCCTCGGTTCGCCAATATGGTTGTCAATGACAACGGATTGGCGTGATGAATACCCCGACATTATTGCGAGACCTGGTCCGCGAGTACGTGCGTTCACAGCGCCGTACCGCCAATTGCGGCGACACGGCGTCGACCGTCCAGTGCCACATCCTTACTGAATTGCTGCGTGCCGAGCCGTGTACCCAACAAGAGCTGGCCGCCCGGCTGATGCTCGACAAAGGCTGGATCAGCCGGGGATTGGATCGCCTGGCTGAGGAAGGGCTGGTCACGCGGACGCCGGACCCGGCCGATAGGCGACGGGTTCAAATACGGCTGACCCCGGCAGGGAAGGGGCGCGCGCTGGCGCTCGACGGCCGGCTCGACATGCACGCCAAGGCCTTGCTCGGCGGCCTGACGGCGGACGAAGAAGACCGGTTGGCGCCCCTGCTGGCGAAAGTGCTGGGGAGCCTGCGCGCAGACCGCTGTGCGGGGAAATGTTCAGTAGGAGCGCGGGACGCCACGTACCGGCGCGCCGACCGCGCCGACTGGCCGGCAATTGAAGCCTTGCTGCGTGCAGGACACCTGCCCGTGGAAGGCGCGGCTGAGCACATCGCGCACTTCACGGTCGGGACGGGGTCGAGGGGCATCTTCGCGGCCGGTGGCTTTGAGCCGCACGGCGCCTATGCGTTGCTGCGTTCCTTTGTCGTCGCGGAGGCGGAGCAGGGACGCAGCCACGGAACCGATCTGCTTCGGCATGTTCTGCTCGATGCGCGGCAGGCAGGCATCGAGACTGTTTTTCTACTGACCCAAACCGCCGAACAATTCTTTGCCCGCTTCGGGTTCAAGCCAGTCGAGCGCGACGACGCCCCGCCGGCGATACGACAGACAAGCGAGTTCACCAGTCTGTGCCCCGCCAGCGCCCGCCTCATGGCGTTATCTCTCTGCGACTTGAATGTCACCTGACGCCGCCGCTATCTGCGCCATCTATAACCACTACGTGCTGGCCACGGCGATCACGTTCGACGTGGGATATTGGCAGCTGAACGTCGGCAGATAAAGGCCAGGTTAGACTTGCATCGGTGTGTCTACAGGTCGGCGATCACCAGTTTGAACTGCTGGAGCCGCTCCGGGTTCACGCAGTAGCAGACCCGCTGCACGTCGGACGAGCCTTCGATGAGACCAGCGTCTTTCAGAATCGAGACGTGTTTCGAGATCGTCGACGGCGCCAGCGGCAGCACGTCGGCAAGGCTTCCGAAGTAGCACTCGCCGAAATCGATCAGGTGGCGGAGCAACTGGATGCGTGCGGGATGCGCAAGCGCCTTGCACATGCGCGCCAGGTCATCGGCATCGATTTCCGTGGTGCGTGAGCGAGGCGCGGTCGGGGGGCAGCAGGACGTTGACATTGGATTCATTCGTTGTTTGGCGAACGCAGAATAGAGCTCAGGCGGCACCTTTGTCAAAGGATTTGACGGAGCGAGGCCGGCTTTCAGCAGCGACTGCCCGCAGGAAGAGGGCAAGCGAAACAAGGGACATCGCCAGCAATATGGACAACAGCACGCCAGGGGCGCTGTCATGGCGCAACAGCGTTGCGGCGACAAGCGGCCCCGCGGCTTTCGATAGCAGCGAAGGACCTGCCATGGCGCCCGCGATGGCGCCATAGTTTTCGCGACCGAACAGGGCCTGTGGAATCGAACCGCGCACGATCGTCAGGATGCCGTTGCTCGCGCCGTAAAGCATGCAGAACATGGCCACCATCCACGCCTGCGAGCCGGCCAGTACGAGGATGAGCAGGGCCGCGGGCAGCATCGAGAAGGTGAGCACGCCAACCGTCTGCGGTGGCGTGTTGCGTGCGAACACCATCTCGGCGATACGCCCGGCCACCTGCATCGGACCGATCAGCGCGGCCAGGAGGACTGCCATTGAGGCCGTCTGCCCCATGCGCTCGAGCAGGGGGATCAGATGGACCGCCATGGCGGAGAAGATGAAGGTGTTGGCCGAAAACGCCAAAGCCAGGGTCCAGAAGACCGGATGGCGCAGCGCCTCGGCCAGCGTGTGGCTGCGGCGCTTGCTGGCGAAGCCATGCTGCCCTTGCGGCTTGGGATCGGCGCTGAGACAGAGATGCAGGGGCATGCACACGGCGAGCTGCGCGACGCCATACCACAGATAGGTGTCGCGCCAGCCGAACATCGCATCGAGCCTGGCGGTGAGGGGCCAGAACAGGGTGCTGGCAAAGCCGCCGAACAGCGTCAGTGTCGAGATCGCCCGCCGTGTATCGAATCCGTGCTTGCGGTTGATCGTGGCGAAAGCGGCTTCGTACAAGGTGAGCGCCATCGCGATGCCGATCAGTGTCCATGCGAGATAGAAGGAGATGGCGTCGCTGGAACGACTGAGCCACACGAGTCCGATCGCGCAGAGCAAGGAGCCGGCGGCCATGATGCAGCGGCCACCGTAGCGGTCGAGCAGCACGCCGGCCGGCGTGGCCGCCAGCCCGGCGACCAGCAGGCTCCAGGAAAACGCGCCGAAGACGAGTTCGGGCGCGAGGCCCAGATCGCGCTGCATACCGGGCGCCATGATGGTGAAGGCGTAGTACAGCGATCCCCAGGAAACGATCTGGGTAAGGGCAAGAATGCCGATGGTTCTGGATGGCTGATGCATGGGGAACTCCGGGACGGCGCCGCCGGCGCACGCCGGCGGCAGGATCGAGCGCTCAGGCGCAGCAGCTGGTTTCGGCAGGCTTGCTGCAGCCGCAGGCGCCTCGTGGCGATGGCGCCGGGACGCAGCAGGAAGCGGCCACCGCGGCCGGGACATCGCAGCAGGAGCCTGCCGGTTCGGCCGTGCTCTCGTAGGCCAGCCGCGTATTGCAGACACCCGTCTCCGGCAGGTCGAGCTGTACGTCGTCGGCCGCCGCCCTGTCCCCGGCCAGGGCCGCGACGACCGAGCGCACCTGCTCGTAGCCGGTCGCCATCAGGAAGTTGGGAGCACGGCCGTAACTCTTGGCGCCAACGGCGTAGTAAGCGGATTCCGGGTGCGCCAGTTCGCGGTGTCCATGTGGGCGGACCGTCCCGCAGCTATGCTCGTTCGGATCGATCAGCGGGGCGAGCGCGTCGGTGCTTTC
The DNA here is from genome assembly GCF_018119385.1 of Massilia sp. AB1. Lineage (NCBI taxonomy): Bacteria > Pseudomonadati > Pseudomonadota > Betaproteobacteria > Burkholderiales > Oxalobacteraceae > Massilia > Massilia sp. AB1. The sequence goes on from NZ_JAGKSG010000014.1 coordinate 80,641, forward strand.
GAGCCATGGGTCGTGACGCACGCGCAGTTCGCGGGTGATGCCGAGGTCGGGCCGCGCACCGGCCGCGCAGATGATGCGGTCGATGCCGTCGACCGTCGGCGCGATGCCGTCGACGGACTCTCCGGTCACGCGGATTTTTCCGCCATGCTCGGCCAGCTGCTCGATCCGGAAGTTCTGGTGCATTTCCAGTCCACCCGAATCGCGCAAGGCCCGCAGGCGCATTCCCAGCTGGCCGCGCGCCTTCAGGCCATCGGCTTCGCCGCCGCCGAACACGCGGGCCAGCTGGGTGCCACGGGTGACCCATACGATGCTCGTGCCTGGGTGTTCCCGGGCCAGCTGGGCAAGCGCGAGCAAGGCGCCGGCGGCCGAGTGTCCGGCGCCCACGACCATGACTCGCCGGCCAGCGTAAAGTTCGCGTGCGGCGCCCAGTACGTCGGGCATGCCATAGTCGATCCGTTCTGCCAGCGCCGTTTCGCCCAATGCCGCAATGCCGTCGGCGCCCAGGGGATTCTGATGCGACCACGTGCCGGTGGCGTCGATCACGGCGCTGGCCAGGTACTGGCGTACGCCGTCCGCGGTTTCAGCCCGGATGAGGAAGGGCGCAGCGTCGCGGCCCTTGGTCTTGACCTTGTCGAAACCAGCGCGTGTGATTGCAGTGACGCGGTGGCCGAGATAGAGGTTTGCTGCAATGCCGGGTAGCGCTGCCAATGGGGCCAGGTACTGGTCCAGCAATTCGCCGGCGGTCGGCAGGCCATCGTCATCCGGCGCCGCCCAGCCATGGCGCTGCAGCAGGCGCCGCGCCGCCTTGTCGACGTTGTATTGCCATGGCGAGAAAAGGCGCACATGACGGTATGAAGCCATGTTGGCGCCGACCGTGGTGCCGGCCTCGAGGAGCAAGGGCCTCAGCCCACGCTCGATCAAATGCGCTGCGGCGGCGAGGCCTACCGGTCCTCCACCCAGCACGGCGACTGGAAGCTGTTCTTTGGTCTCGATCATCATTTTTCCTCTCCTTATGTGTTCTGGTTTGGCGCAAGCCCGCGCGGCCCGGAAGTAAAACTACATTCGTCGAATTACGAATATGTTTGTGGAACTCAAGCCCTATCCCGGACATCACTCCGTTCAACTTGAAGATTTTCGGACTATTTCGTCATTCGACGAATGAAGAATAATCGCCTGTCATGAAGCGGTCAAGAAGTTTCGATATATTTCGAAGTGTCGTAATGATCTAGTCCAGGCGGAGTCACGATGCCTTTGCTGCGCCAGCCTCGTCCTTGCTTGCGCTTTTTGATTCCACTATACTGGAAATATAAAATAAAGGGCTGAACGATGGATACCAAACCGGCAATCGCGGCACTGGCTGCTCTGGCCCAGGAATCGCGCCTGGCGACTTTCCGGCTGCTCGTCCAGGCGGGGCCTGACGGTCTGCCGGCGAGCAAGATCGCAGAAGCGCTTGGCCTGCCGCCTTCCTCGCTCTCGTTTCACCTCAAGGAACTCACCCACGCCCAGCTGGTCATTCCCCGCCAGGACGGGCGTTTCATCATTTATTCGGCGAACTTCGCCACGATGAACGGCTTACTTGGTTTCTTGACCGAGAACTGTTGTGGCGGCAACCCTTGTACGCCGGCCAGCATGGCGCACTGCGGCGGCGGGCCGTCGGACGTCGCCGCCTGATTTTCCACTGTCTCTTCCAATGAAGGTCTACCTGTGAACGTCCTGTTTCTCTGCACTGGCAATTCCTGCCGCTCGCTCATCAGCGAGGCCGTCTTCAATCATCTGGCGCCTGCGGGCTGGCATGCCATCAGCGCAGGCAGCCAGCCGACCGGCAAACTGAACGACAAGGCGCTCGCCCTGCTGGCCAGCAAAGGAATCTCGACCGAGGGCTACTACAGCAAGTCCTGGGACGATTTGCCGGCGACGCCGGACATCGTCGTCACCGTCTGCGCCAGCGCGGCCGGCGAAACCTGCCCGGCTTATCTCGGCCCGGTCCTGCGCACGCACTGGGGCGTGGAAGACCCGAGCCATGTCGCCGGCAGCGAGGACGAGATCAATGCCGCATTCGAGCAGGCGTACCGGATCTTGCGTGCACGCATCGAGGCCTTCCTCGCCCTGGCGCTGGACGAACTGAAGGGCGACCGGGTCCGCCTGAAGACGGAGCTGGACCGCATCGGCACGATGCAGGGCTAAGGAGAGATGCGTATGACCCTCGCACGACGTCTGGTTGCGGAAGGCGTGGGCACGGCCATGCTGCTGGCGGTAGTGGTCGGCTCGGGCATCATGGCCGAAGGCCTCGCGGGCGGCAATATCGCCATTGCGCTGCTGGCCAACACGATTGCCACCGGGGCCGGCCTGGTGGCGCTGATCCTGATGTTCGGTACGATTTCGGGCGCCCATTTCAATCCGGTGGTTACACTCTCCGAAGCGTGGCAGAAGAACATCGCGAGGTCCGACATCCTTCCTTACCTGGCGGTGCAGATCGGCGGCGCATTTGCGGGCGTGGCGGCAGCCCACGCCATGTTCGGCGAACCGCTTTACCTGGCGTCCGAACACGTGCGCACCGGGGGCGCGCAATGGTGGAGCGAGTTTGTCGCGACGTTTGGACTGATCGGTGTGATCATCGGCTGCTCCAGAAGCCGGCCGGGAATGACCCCGTTTGCAGTGGCCGCCTATATCACCGCTGCTTACTGGTTCACGGCGTCGACGTCCTTCGCCAATCCGGCCGTCACGCTGGCGCGCGCCGCCAGCGACACCTTTGCCGGCATTCGCCCGGCCGATGCGCCCGGGTTCATCCTGGCGCAGCTTGCCGGCGCCGTGGCCGCGACCTTGCTCTTCACCTGGCTATACCCGGCGCCGCCCGCCAATGCCACCGTTGGCGGCACGGTCGCACCGGGTGACTTCGCCGCTCAACACCTGGACCATTAACCCATGACGATTTCCGACCTCCCTAACGTCAAGCCCGAGTTGCTCGACGTCCCCAGCGTCGACAAGCTCATGCCGGTGGGCGACCTGTCGCATCCGCCGCGTATCCTGATGCTGTATGGCTCGCTGCGCGAACGCTCCTTCAGCCGTTTCCTGACCCACGAGGCGGCGCGCATCCTGGAGCATTTCGGCGCCGAGGTAAAGATATTCGATCCGATGGAGCTGCCGATGGTCGGCAGCGTGCCCGAAACGCATCCGAAGGTGCTTGAACTGCGGGAACTGTGTCTGTGGTCGGAAGGGCAGGTATGGTGCAGCCCCGAGCGCCATGGCGCAATCACGGCGGTCATGAAGAACCAGATCGACTGGATTCCCTTGGAAATGGGCGCTATCCGGCCAAGCCAGGGACGCACACTGGCGGTAATGCAGGTCTGCGGCGGCTCCCAGTCCTTCAATGTGGTGAACACCCTGCGCCTGCTGGGCCGCTGGATGCGCATGTTCACCATCCCGAACCAGTCATCGGTACCGATGGCGTACAAGGAATTCGACGAAGCCGGCCGCATGCGGCCCTCCGCATACTATGACCGCGTCGTCGACGTGATGGAGGAGCTTTACAAGATCACCTTGCTGATGCGTGGTCGCGCCGGCTACCTGACGGACCGCTATAGCGAGCGAAACGAGCGTGCCCGTAAGGCGATCGACCGGCAAATCGAAAAGTTATAGGACGCTGTCCGAGATCCTGTTCCGGGGCGATAGCGGTTTGCGGCAAAGCTCCTCGTAACGCCGACGCTGCATCGCGGCGGCAATCCTGTACTGGCTCAGCAGTTCATGGTTTTCCAGTTGCGCGGCTTGCATTCGGCGAACCATTTCAGCGCCTGTAGGTGATGACGGAAGTGCTCCGGACTTAATTATTTTGTAACTAGTGGTTTTTTAGCATTATACTTGGTCAACATGCAGGCAAACATCCACGACCTTGTGAATCCAGGTGAGGGCATATGCGAAAACTAGGGCAAAAGATTCTTGGGACGATACTGGCGCTCGCATCGATGAGCGCCTTGGCGGCACCGATCCCAAGCACAGTCGGGGTTGGCGCAGCGACCGGTACGCTCGACTGCGCCATGACAAGCGATGGCAAATGCATATGGAAGTCTTCCACGGCCTCCGGTTATGAAACCGTCGGCAGCAATACCACTACCCCAATCAGCGGCGCCTCTTCCGCATCCGACGTGCGCGGCGTGGCCAAGGCATGGGGGGAAGCGAACTTCGATAGTTATCTACCGAGCTTGCATGCCTACGCGAGCAGCAACGGCGCCTATGTTGCGAACTTTTCGGCCTTGGCGGGCAAGGCGGTCAGTCCAGGTCAACCAGGCGTCGTCTATACCGGCGCGGGCGCGGGCATCGCCGACGCGAATGTCTGGGCTGTCCAGGGTTACCGGTATACGGGCCAGACCCCCTTCCAGTTGACAGTGACCGGCGTGCTCGACAGTCAGTTTTCGTCCAATGGACAGCAAGGAAGCCTGGGCCACAGCGGTTTTAGACTGAGTATTTTCGACGCGAATGCGTATGTGTTCGATCCAGGCCAGAACAGCCTGGCGTACTCGCCGACCTTTTGCCCTCTGATGAACAACCCGTCGAGGTTCTGCTCGGGCGCCCCACAGGTATTCGCCCATGGAAGCGACAGCTTGTTTGACACCGGCACGGTATCGCTGACGGTCGGGCATCTTGTCAATCCCGGCGACGAATTCTTTGTAGGAGCTTTCCTGGATGCCAGTGTTTGCTGCGGATTGACCGCAGACTCTTCGCACACACTGAACCTCGCGTTCAACGACTTCAGCATGTTGGAGAGTATTCCCGTTCCGGGTGTGGTGCCTGAACCTGCTTCGGTATTCGTATTCATGTCCGGACTGGCCTTGTTGAGCATGCGCCGCCGCAAGGCAAGCTGATACGCCGCCGAAAGCCGGCAATGAAGAAGGGCCGCCAGCCAGGCGGCCCTTCTTCATTGCGTCCAGTATGTCGTTCAGCAATTCATGTATTTCCAGTTGCGCTTCTTGCCTTCAGCGATCCATTCGACTGCCTGCTCGAGGCGGCGCAGGCGGGTGGCCTCGGTCTTGGCGTCGAGCAGCCACTCCACATACTCGCGCTTGGCGCTGGGCGAGAACGCCTGGAAGTGCCCGCTCGCGCCCGGCTTGTCTTCGAGCGCCGCGAGGAAATACTCCGGCGCCACGACGTCGCGCACCACCTTCGGCTTGGCGCGGGCCGGGGCCTTGACGCCTTCCACGTTCAGCGCCATCGCCTTCTTGACGTAGCCGGCCAGCGTCTTCTTCGGCGGCAAATCCTTGAGCGAGGCGATGCGGCCGAACTGGCCCATGGCCTCGCGTCCCTTGTCGTCTTCCTGGGCGATCAAGAGCTCGCCTTTCCAGAAGCCGAAGGCGCAATGGGCCTTGAACGAGGCCATGTTGCACAGCATGCCCTGGTAGAGGAAGAAGGGCATGCTCCACTTGATGGTCTCTTCGACCTCGGGACAAGCCTCGTGCACCACCTGGCGCAGGTGGGTCAGGATGGGCTGGGCGAATTCGGCCGAGTTGGCGATGTAGGCGTCGATACGCGGGTCGAGGGTAGGCATGGTGGTCTCCGGTTTTGATACCGATTTTGCTCAATAGCATCAGAATTGTCCATCTGCCGCGTGTCAGGACTGTACGGCCAGTGCGCTTCCCGCCTCGTTCAGGCCGCGCGCCAGGCTGGACACGCTCGGATTGTCGATGAAGACGCAGCGCTTGCCCGTGCGCTTGCAATGGTCCTTCACGCGCCAGTAGGCGGCGTGGCTGATGCAGCCGGTCTGGCAGATCACCAGGTCCGCCGCCGCCAGGCTGGCGTCGAGCTGGCTGCTGCTGTCTTCCAGCCCGCCGTCGTGATGGGCGAACTGGCCGCCGGCGCGCTCGACCAGGCTGCGGTAGCCCGGCACGGCGCCGTTGCGGCCGCCCACGCACAGCACGCTGCGGTTGACCAGCCGTACCGGCGCCTCGACGGGAGCAGGGACGGTGGCCGGCGCCGCTTCCTCTTTTACCGGTGGAGGAGCAGGGCGCGCGGCCTTCAGCTCGGCCAGCTGGGCGCGCAGCGCCTGTTCGCGCGCTTCCAGCTGGGCCACGCGGTTCGCCAGGCGCTTGCGGCTCTCCAGCTCCGGGACGGCAGCTTCCAGTTGGGCGAGCTGAGTGCGCAGGGCGTGGATCTCGGTGTCCTTGCCGATGGCGACCGCACGGGCCTGCATGAGGAGCTGCTCGTGCCGCTCGGCCTGCTCGGCCTTGTCCTGCGCCAGGGCCTGGCAACGCTGCTGCAGCCTGGACAGCTCGCGTTCGAGGCGGGCATGGCCGGTCGCCAGCGTATTGAACTGGTTGATGTCCGCCCGGGCGCAGGCGCCGGCCTGGTGCTGCACCATGTGGATGTCGCGGCACATCTTTTCTTCGAGCTCGGCGCTGCAGCGCGGATGGCTCAGGCCGGCCCAGAAGGCCCCCGCCACGTCGCCCGCGGCCACGGCCGCGTTCCACATGGCCCCGACCTCGGCCGTGGTCCTGGCCGCGCGGAAACGCTGGACGCAGACGGCGTAGCGGCGCTCGAGCTCTTTCTGCACGGCTTCGGCGACCGGCGTGCGCAGCAGGCAGTCGCCGACGGCGCCGACGTGGACTTCGTAATCGTCATGCATCAGCTGGCCGCCAGTCACTTTCTCTACCAACTTGCGCAGCACGCCCAGCGGAAGGCCCACGCCGATCAGCGGACAGTGGCAAGTGTGGCTGAGTTCCCAGACGCGCCGGCGGCGCGAACCCTGCGGCGCGCTCGACAAACCGCTTTCATGCAATGCTTCCTTATCGCACATTCTTCCTCGCTCCACGTCCAACTGATAATGATTCTCATTTATATTTTAGCGAAAGCGGAAATGGATGCAAGAGTTATCTGGACAGGAAAGCAGGCCATGCAGGGCGCATTTGGAGTCCAATCGCGGCAAGTTCGCAGCGGATGGTAGAGCTCTGTTAGGCAGCGCACGGTCCGGACATGTTGTACGTTGTATTTTTTGTATCGCGACGCAGTGGTCCGATACTGCGCTCGTGTCGGACGCCACGGGGCGTGCGCCCGACAGCGAGGACGGGGTGGCTGCCTGCCTTCACAATTGTTGAGTTCGCTTTAGGTACAGACACCGACATGCTTGACCTAGAGCATTACCCATCAAGAGTGATTGATGTAGCGCAGGCCATTCTCGTCGCCTCGTTTTGTTGCGGGCGAAATCGAGGAAGAATGTGGTGATAGTCGAGTATCGGTCTACTCCGCGTTGGTCTAATTTTACGAGGGATACATCATGGATAATCAGAAGTCAACCGAGGGAAAAGGCAGCGACGCAAGCCGCGAGGGCGCAGGTTCGAGCATCGGTAAAAGCCAGGATTCCAATCTCGGCAAGAGCAGCGGTGCATCGGGCTCGAGCCTTGGCAGCGGTGCGTCGGGCGGCAGCCTCGGCAGCGCCAACGCCTCGCCGAGCAGCTCCAGCGGTGCCACCAGCTCCAGCACCGGCGCCGTAGGCGGCACCAGCAACGCCAGCTCGGGTTCGAGCGGCAGCTCGCTGGGCAGCAGCGCAGCCGGCAGCAGCGGCTCGATGGGCAGCAGCAGCTCCACCGGCAGCAGCGGCTCGATGGGCAGCAGCGCAAGCAGCACCAACATGGGCAGCACCACCGGCAGCAGCCTGGGCACCAGCACCGGCAGCAGCGGCAGCATGGGTGGCGGCAGCACCGGCAGCAGCCAGTCGGACATGAGCCAGCAGCAGCAGCAGGGCGGCATCAAAGGCGCCATGGCGTCGATGTCTCCGGACAAGATGCACCAGGGTATCGACAAGGCAGCCCAGGCAGCTCAGCCTCTGGTCGACCGCCTGGTCAGCACCGCGCACGCCGGTGTCGATCGCGTCAGCAGCATGCTGGGCAGCACCCGCGAAAGCATGGGCCAGCGCTCGCAGCAGCTGAACGACAAGTACCAGGACCTGTCGGCTCAAGGCCGCGAATACGTCCGCAACAACCCGGGCAGCGCCATGCTGGCGGCAATCGGCGTCGGCTTCATCCTGGCCAAGCTGCTGGGCGGTTCGAGCGACCGTTCGCGTGATTCCCGTTCGTATCGCGACTATCGCGATTATTGATCGGTAGGCCGCCTTCAGGCGGTATCTGAAGGAGCCCGGCCAGCGTATGCTGGGCCGGGCTTCGTTTTTTGTGGGTTACGTTTTAAGGTTGCGGTTACGCAGGCAAACTTGCAGCGCCAACAGTTCACCCTGGCGTATGCTCCCCCGCCTTCACCACAGCCGGCGCCGGATGCCGCCGCAGCTTGTTCCTCCAGCGCTTGAGCAGATGCTCGAGATCATCCACGTAGGTGAACACCGCCGGCACCACCAGCAAGCTGAGCAAGGTCGAGGTAATCAATCCCCCCATCACCGCGATCGCCATCGGCGAGCGGAAGCTCGGGTCGCCCGAGAACCCCAGCGCCAGCGGCAGCATGCCCGCGCCCATGGCGATGGTGGTCATCACGATCGGCCGGCTGCGCTTGTGGCAGGCATCCACCAGCGCGTCGAAGCGGTTCATGCCCGCCTTGCGCGCCAGGATCGCGTAGTCCACCAGCAGGATCGAGTTCTTGGTCACGATCCCCATCAGCATGATCAGGCCGATCATGGTCGGCATCGACAGCGCGTTGCGGGTGATGAGCAGGGCGACGAAGGCCCCGCCAATGGACAGCGGCAAGGCCGCCAGGATGGTCGCAGGCTGCATGAAGTCGTTGAACAGCAGCACCAGCACGCCATAGATGCACAGCACCCCGATCAGCATCGCCACGCCGAAGCTGGCGAACAGCGCCTGCATCTCCTGCGCGTCGCCCAGCTCGGCGATCTGCACCGAAGGCGGCAGCTTCTGGAACACGGGCAGGGCCCGCGCCTCGGCGTTCACCTCGCCCAGCGAACGGCCAGACAGCTCCACCTCGAGCGTCACGTTGCGGCTGCGGTTCAGGCGGTCGATCTGGGCCGGGCCGCTTTCCACCGTGATGGTGGCGACATTCGACAGCAGCACCGGACCCTGTGCCCCGGGCACCGTCAGGCGGCCGATGGCGTCCAGGTCGGCGCGCACCGCGTCCGGCAGCTTGACGCGGATCGGCACCTGGCGCTCGGACAGGTTCATCTTGGCCAGCGCCTGGTCGTAGTCGCCGGCCGTGGCCACGCGCACCGTCTCGCCGATGGCGGCCGCGGTCACGCCCAGGTCGGCCGCGCGCGCGAAGTCCGGACGCACGATGATTTCGGGCCGCACCAGCGAGGCGCTGGAGCTGACGTTGCCGGTGCCGCGCAGGGTGCGCAGCTCGCGCTCGGCCTGGCGCGCCGCCACCGACAGCGCTTCCGGATCTTCGCTGCGCAGCACCAGCTGCATCTTGGTGCCGGTATCCGGCGCGCCGACGTTGAAGCGCGCGCCGGGAATCGCGGCTACGCGCTCGCGGATGCCTTGCTCGATGCTGGACAGGGACTCGTTGCGGTCGTCGCGGTACACCGTGTTCACGGTCAGCACCGCGCGGCGCGCCTCGGCCGCCGCACCCGGCGCGAAAGCGTCGCCGCTGGAGCCGCCGCCGATGGAGCTGAACACGTTCTTCACGCCCGGCACCTGCATCGCCGCCAGGCGCGTCTGCTCGGCCACGGCATGCGTCTGGGCCAGGGTGGAGCCGGGCGGCAGCTCGACGTTGATCTGGGTCTGCGAGCGGTCGGCGGGCGGCACGAAGCCGGTCGGCAGCAGCGGCACCAGCGCGATGGAACCAAAGAAGAACACGGCCGAACCGATCGCCGTCGCGAGGCGGTGGCGCAGGCACCATTTCATGATCCTCATGTAGCGGCGCATGATCGGCCCATCCTCTTCCTTGTGCGGCTTGGCCGGCTTGAGCAGGTAGGCGCACATCATCGGCGTCAGCAGGCGCGCCACCAGCAGCGAAGCCAGGATCGCCAGCACCGCGGTCCAGCCGAACTGCTTGAAGAACTTGCCCGGAATGCCGCCCATGAAGGCGGTCGGCAGGAACACCGCCACCAGCGAGAAGGTGGTCGCGATCACCGCCATGCCGATTTCGTCTGCCGCTTCCAGCGCCGCCTGCATCGGGGTCTTGCCCATGTGGAGGTGGCGCGAGATGTTCTCGATCTCGACGATGGCGTCGTCCACCAGCACCCCGACCACCAGCGCCAGCGAGAGCAGGGTCACCATGTTGAGGGTGTAGCCGAACAGGTACTGGCCAAGGAAGGCCGGGATCACCGACAGCGGCAGCGCCGCCGCCGCGATCAGGGTCGCGCGCCAGTCGCGCAGGAACCACCACACCACCAGCACCGCCAGCAGCGCGCCTTCGTACAGCATCTCCATCGAGGCGTCGAAGTTCTCTTCCACGGCGAAGGAGTTGTCGATCACTTCGCGCAGCACCAGGTTCGGGTGCTCCTTCTGCAGCTGGGCCACGGCCGCGCGCGCGCCTTCCGCCACGTCGACCTCGCCCGCGCCGCGGGTGCGGAACACCTCGAAGGCCACCACCTTGCGCCCGTCCTGCTCGGCAATGGCGCGCGGCTCGGCCACGGTGTCGCTGACGGTGGCCACCTGGTCGAGGCGCACGTGGCGGCCGTCGGGCAGGGGAATCTCCATGGCGGCCAGCTCCTGGGCCGTCTTGACGGTGGCGATGGTGCGCACCGACTGCTCGGCGCCGCTGACGTCGCCGCGTCCGCCCGGCGCTTCGCGCTGCACGTTGCGCAGCTGGCGCGACACGTCCAGCGCGGACACGCGCAGCGCGGCCATGCGGGCGTCGTCCAGCTCCACGCGTACCTCGCGCGCGACGCCGCCGACCCGCTTGACCGCACCCAGGCCCGGCACGCTCAGCAGGCGCTTGGAGACGTCGTTGTCGACGAACCAGCTCAGTTCCTGGTCGTCCATGCCGCTGCCCGCGCCTTGTGCGCGCGCCACGGTGAAGGTGGCGATCACGCGCCCGGCGGTGGCGGCCTTGGTCACGCTCGGGTCGCGCATTTCGGCCGGCAGGTCGGCGCGTACGCGCGAAACGGCGTCGCGCACGTCGTTCACCGCGTCCGACAAGTCCTTCTCCAGGATGAACTCGACGGTGATGGTGGCCACGCCGTCGAGCACGCGGGTATAGATGTTCTTGACCCCTTGCAGGGTGGCGACCGAATCCTCGATCTTGCGCGCGACCTCGGTCTCCAGCTGGGCCGGGGCGGCGCCGTCCAGCACCGCGCTGACGGTCACGATCGGCAGCTCGATGTCCGGGAAGTCCTGCACCTTGTTGGCGTTGAAGGCGAGGATGCCCGCCAGGGTGAGCAGGGCGAACAGCATGATCGCCGGGATCGGGTTGCGGATCGAGAGGGCGGAAAAATTCATCGTGCGCTTCCCCTCAACCCGCCGGACGCGCCGGCGCGGGTACATTCCGAACCAGGTCGCCGTCGTTCAGGAAGCCTGCCCCGCTGACCACGATAGTCGTGCCCGCCGCCAGGCCGCCAGTGACCTCGACCCGGTCGCCCAGGCGGCGTCCGGTGCTGACCTTCAGCTGGCTCACGCGGCTGTCGCGGTTCAGCCGGAACACGTAGGAGAAGCCGTCGCGCACCGCGATCGCCTGCTGCGGCACGGTGAGCGCGTTCGATGCGCCCAGTTCGAAGCGGCCGCTGGCGAACATGCCGGCCTTGAGCGGCGCATTGCTCGAGAGCGCCGGCGGCAGGTCGACATAGACCAAAGCGATGCGGCTTTGCGGATCCACCGAAGGCGCGACGGTGCGCACCTTGCCGGTCACTTCGCCGCCGCTCGCAGCGCGGACGTAGGCCCGCATGCCGGGTTTGATGCGGCCCAGGTCGGGCGCCGTCACCTCGGCGCGCCATTCGAGGCGGCCCTGGCGGATCATGCGGAACAGTTCCGTGCCGATGCCGACCACGGCGCCCACGGTGGCGTTGCGCGCCGAGATGACGCCGCTGTCCGGCGCCGTCACCTGCGTGTACTTGAGGCGCAGCTGCTGCTGGGTGAGCGTGGCCTTGGCCGCGTTCACGCGCGCCGCCGCGGTGCGCTCGGCGGTGAGGAGCTGGGTAACCTGCTGCTCGCTCAGCGCGCCGGAGCTTTTCAGGGCGCGGGCGCGCTCGGCGTTGGCCGTGGCTTCCGCGGCGTTGGCCTGCGCTTCCTGCAGGGCGGCGCGCGCCTGCTCGACGTCGGCGCGCACGGTCTCGCTGGAGAACACGGCCAGCACGTCGCCCTTCTTGACGACGTCGCCGACGTTGACGCGCACTTCGGTCAGGCGCAGCCCGCCCGATTCGCTGCCGATCACCGCTTCCTGCCACGAAGCAATGCTGCCGTTGGCGGTCAGGCTGAGGGGGAGGCTGGCGCTCGACGGCAGGCCGGTGGAGACGGTCAGGGCCGGCTTGGGTGAAGGCGCCGCTTCGTCCTTGGCGCCGGCGCCGCGGGTCAGGGCGAAGGCGATCAGGGCGCACAGGGAGGCTGCCGCCGCGGCCAGGAGCGCGGCGCGTGGAATCCGTTTGATTTGCATGGTCTGTAGACTTTTAGGTAAGCAATCAAGTGTAGCAAAAGCGGCCTGCACGGCAGCGCGCACTCGTGTGGACTATGCAGGGCGCTTACAAAGATTTACAGGGTGGGGTATAAATCCTCATCGAGAGGAGAACCCATGGTCCGGATACTGGCTGCCGCCCTTGCCTTGTTTTGCACGGTGCTTGCCGGACGCGCATTCGCCACTGCGCCGCTGTCGGCGGGGCAGGCCGTGCACGTGCTCAATCGGATGAGCTTCGGCCCCCGGCCGGGCGAGGCTGCGCGCTTGCAGGGCATGGGCTTGCAGGCTTATGTGGCGGAGCAGCTGGATGCGTCCAGGCCCGATTTGCTGGGCGAGACGGCGCGCCGGGTGCACGAGCTGGCCAGTGCGCGTGTGGCCGCCGGCCCGGAGGAAGCCGATGACCTGGCCCGGCAGGAACGCCTGCTGCGTGCGATCGCGAGCAGGCGCCAACTCGAGGAAGTGCTGGTCGGCTTCTGGCTCCAGCAGAAGGGCGGCGACGCGCTGGGACCGGCCGCGCAGGCACGCATGGCGGACGCGCTGCGGCCGCGCGTGTTCGCTCCCTTCTCCGAGGCCGAGCGTCCGGCCGCGTGGTGCCGGGCCCTGGCGCTCTGGTTCGTCGGCAGCGCGCCGCAGGCGCTGGTGACGCGCATGGAAGCGGCATGGCGGCAAAGCGGCGCCGCGCAGAAAGCCGTCTTGCGGGAGCTGTTCATGAGCCCCGAGTTCCTGGCGTCCGCGTCGCATGCGGCGAAGCGCAAGGATCCCTTGCGCCTTCTGGCCTCGGCCGTGCGCGCCGGCGGCCTGGAAGTCGCCAACGCGGCGCCCCTGGCCCAGGCGCAGCGAGGACTGGAAGAGCAGGGGATGGCCGCATGGCCCGGGGTGGCTGCTGCGCTGGCGCAGGGGCGCCTGCCGCTGGCCGCCGAGCCGCCGCGCCGCCATCGCCAGGCTTCGGTGGCGCCGCCGGTGCGCTCCGTAGATCGGCCTGGCGCCCTGGTTGCGCCTGTCACGGTAAGGCCGGAAGCGCCGACACCCTCGGCAGCCGCGATGGCTGCGGCGATGTCCACGCCGCCGCTCAGCGCGCAAGCTGCGGAATTACTCAAGAGCGAAGATTTTTTGCGTTATTGACGCAGCGCCGACGCGCGCATTGCGCACTGCCGCAAACCCAAGAAAAATGGTCGATTTGGAAAGGTTTCTCTCCACAATGACGCATCGTAGTTCTACGGTATTGCAGTGCACAATAATTTGGACTATATTGAAACCGTCTCCTCCAGTTTTCTCCGAAAATTGGATTACAGCCCGCCAAGCCTCCAGGCTTCGCGGGCGTTTTTTTATCTGGAGTCCGGAGAGAAGAGTCGCTGGCTTAGCCGGCCTGCACGTCTTCGCCCTGGAAGGCGTTCTGGCGCCAGGTCAGCACCAGGGTATCGCGGTGCCCGTGTTCGCCCAGCGGCTGGATCGGCGTCGATTCGTGGATCACGGCCGCATCGTCCAGCAGCAGCATGGTCCAGGGCTCCAGCATCGTGAAGCGCTGGCCCGCCGGGCCGTTGGCTTCGAACACGCGGGTCTCGCCACCCTTGATGCCGTGGCGGCCGATCAGGATCACCGCCACGAAGTCCACGCCGTCGCGGTGCGCGCCTTCCGGCGTCGGGCGGCCGATGCCGTCGGCGGTATCGATGCGGAACTGGTGGGCTTCCACGTACCAGCGGCGCGGGCCGCGTACGCCGGAGCAGACTTCGCCCAGTGAGCGCAGCAGGCGCTTCCAGGCCGGGTTGGCCACGGTGTCCGGCTCGACCGGCTCGAACAGGCGGTGCATGCCGCCATGCAGGGCGTTGTACTCCACCGGCTGCCAGTGGGCGCGGTGCGGCGTCTGCGTGAGCGCGCTGCCGTCGTCGATGAAGCAGGAATGGCGGCGGCGGCGGTAGCGGCCGCCGTCCTTCAGGTAGTTGTCCAGCTCGAGGCGTTCCCAGCTCGGCGCCAGCGTCTGGAGCTCGTCCAGGCTGCAACCGGCCAGGCGGGCGACGTCGAGGGGACGCAGCAGGGCATAACCGGTGCTGCGCAGGGCGTCCGTCAGCTGCGACGGATCAAGATAGGGTGCTTGCGGTGTTGTCATGCCGGCTAGCGTAGCACTTTTCCACGCCGCCGGTCTGAGCCTCACCAATTCTTGACCAGGGTCAGGCGGAAGGAGCGCGGTTCGATCGGGTGGAAATGCACGTCCTCGACCGGCGCCGCTTCGCCCTTCAGCTGCGAGGCGTAGAAGTAGTCGATGGCCGAATCGCGCCGGTTGGTGAGGTTGAATCCTTCCAGTTCGAGCTGCAGGTCCTTGGCCAGCTTGTAGCCGAGACGGCCGTTCAGCGTGACGCTGGCCTGCGAGCGCACGCTGTCGTCCTCGGCCAGCGGACGCGGGCCGAACCAGCGCAGGCGCAGCGCGCCCGACCACGGGCCGCTGCGGTCCACCGTCAGGCTGAGCTGGGCCACGCCTTCGATCGCGCCCGGAATCCTATCTCCTGCCGGGTTGCCGCCGCGCGAGCGGGCGCGCGCATAGGCCGCGTCGAAGTCGACCGACAGCCACTTGAGCGCGCGCCAGTAGTTCGAGAACTCGATCCCGTAGCGGCGGCTCGGATCGCCCGCCTCGGTATTGCCGGCGTCGCCGATATAGGTCAGCTCGGAATCGAAGTCGAGCCGGTACACCGAGAACGAAGTCTGCATGGCGGGAAGCGCGGCGCTGCGGACGCCGAATTCAAGGCCGCGCGAGCGCACCAGCCCCGGCGTGCGCTCGACCGGGTCGAGGGTCTTCGGGTCGAGCGCCGCGACGGTGCCGCGCGCGTCGTTGCTGTGGAAGCCGTGGCCGTAGTTGGCGTACAGTTCGGTCGAGGCCCACGGTCCGTAGGCGACATTCAGCGAAGGCGTCAGCAGGGTGTCGTGCGCGCTGCCCGTGTTCTCCGGGCGGTCGCTGTCGACGCGAAAAGCGTAGCGGCTGGCGCGCACGCCGGCCACGGTGCGCAGCGCCTCGTTCCAGCGGGTGGCGTTCTCGATGAAGAGGGCGCCGCTGGTTTCGACGATGTGGTCTTCGCGCGTGGTCGCCAGGCGCCGGCGCGCGCGGGTGTCGTACAGGCCGTTGTGGATGTTGTCGTTCTGCAGCTGGGCGCCCACCGTCACGTCGGACGAGAAGCTGTCGCTGCGGTGCACGTGCCAGGTGTGGCTGCCGTCCAGGCCCGAGGTCACGCGGCGGTCCGGCTGGCTGAACTGGTCGCCGTTGACCGGGTCGTTCATGAAGTAGGTGAAATTCGAATACAGGTCGAGCCGGTTGCGGATCACGTAGGCGCTCAGCTTCGAGGCCGAATCGGCATCGGTGCGGCGCCATACCCCGGACAGGCTGGCGCGGCGCGCCTCGCCGCCATCCGTGCTGTCGAGATTATCGTAGCGCCCGAGCTGGCCGGCCTGCACCGCGCGCAGTGGAATCTGGTCGGTGGCGTTCCAGTGGCCGCTGTAGTTCATCGCGGTCACGCTCCAGCCGTTGTTGGCGTAGCCGCGGCTGTAGCGCAGCACGGCATTGGTCTTGCGGTAGCCGTCGGCGCGCGTCCACGGACCGTCGTTCTTCATGCCTTCCAGCGCAAACAGCACGCTGCCGCCCGTCGCATCCAGCGAGCCGGCCAGCACCGTGCGCGCATAGCCGTCCTGGCCCAGGGTGGCCGTCGCCAGGTTCTTGCTCAGGCGGTTGGCGTAGGTGAGCGAAGCCACGCCGGCCGACGAAAAGTCTCCTTCGCGCGAGGAATAGGGACCCTTGCGGTAGTCAAGGCGGCCGACCAGTTCGGGAATCAGGAAGTTCAGGTCGGTCCAGCCCTGGCCGTGCGCATGGCTGCGCTGGTTGACCGGCATGCCGTCGACCCAGGTGGCCAGGTCGGTGCCGTGGTCGAGGTTGAAGCCGCGCAGGTAGAACTGGTTGGCCTTGCCTTCGCCGCTGTGCTGGCTGGCGATCAGGCCGGGCGTGACCTCGAGCAGTTCGCCGGGACGGTAGGCGATGCGGTTGGCGAGGTCCTTGGCGCCCGCGCTGCCGGCGCCGGCCGAGTCGGCGATGCCGAGCATGCTGGCGCGCGAGCCTTCGACCAGCACGCGCTGGAGCACGAAATCGTCTGCATGAGCATCGGCATGGATGGAGGTGTGGGCAAACAGCGCGGCCAGCGCGCAGGGTAGAGCACGTAATTGCATGGGTGTCAGCGGGCCGCTTGTTCCAGCGCCTGGCGCATGAAAGTGAGGGAACGCACGGTTCCCGCTTCGTTCAGGTTGACGGTATTGACCTGGTCGGGCAAGAAGTCGATCAGCACGCCCTGGCGGATGACGGCCGCCTGGGATACCTGCGTCTGCTCGGCTTCCTGGAACACCACGACGCTCTGCGCGTCGGCGGTCATCCCGACCCAGCGCAGCTTGAGCGGCTTGTTGTCCGCGCCCTTGATCACGAACTGCTGCTCGATGTACTTGCGCAGCACTTCCTGGTCTTCCGGATCGCTCAGGTCGAACTGGCGCTGGTAGAGGTTCATCAAGAGCGCCTCGATGTCGTGCGCCATGTAGGTGTGCACCACTTCGGTGCTCTTGGTGCGCGCGTTGTACGAGACGTCCGTGATGCTGGTGTGGAAGCGGTGCGCATGCACCCCCGCGCTCATCGCGACGAGCAGGGCGGCGCACGCGGCTTTGAACAGCCTGAGTTTCATTGGACGGCCTTCGGTGCTTCAGCGGCGGGCTTCTTCTTCAGCGGGGTGCGGAAGTCGCGCATCAGATTGTTCCTGTCCTGTTCGGTCTTGAAGAGCTCCAGGCGCGAAGGCGTCGCCTTGCGCGGCCAGGCGTTGTTGCTGACATCAATATCGGCCGTTTCCCAGTAGGGGTCTTGCGTGAGCCCAACGATCGGTTCGTCGGTGATGAACAGTTTCGTGATTTTCTGCGGCGAATAGCGCCACACTTCGGCCGGGATGCGCTCGATGATCTTCTTGCCGCTCTTCAGTTCGATCTCGACGATCAGCGGGGTCACCAGGCCGCCCTTGTTGGTGAAGTCCACCAGCGTGAGGCGCTTGCCCGACTTGAGCAATTCCTTTTCCCAGTCTTCCAGGTCCGCCATCGTTTCGGCGAACTTGTTGCGGTCCTTGTTGGTGACCGTGAAGTCGTCGTGCTCGTTGTAGAAGTCCTTCAGCTCCGGGAAGCGGTCGACGCGGCGCACCATACCCTTGTTGCGCTGGTCGATGATCGACACCGGTTCCGATTTTTCGCGGGCGCGCTGCCAGGCCTTCTCGACTTCCGGGTCCTTGCTGCCGACGGTGTACTCGGTGATGCCGTCCACGCTCACGTCCACCGGATCGGTGGTGTAGAACCAGCCGCGCCAGAACCAGTCGAGGTCCGTGCCGGAGGCGTCTTCCATGGTGCGGAAGAAGTCGGCCGGGGTCGGGCGCTTGAACTTCCAGCGCTCGGCGTACTCGCGGAAGGCGAAGTCGAACAGCTCGCGGCCGAGGATGGTCTCGCGCAGGATGTTCAGGGCCGTCGCCGGCTTGGCGTAGGCGTTGTTGCCGCGCTGGAGCGTCGATTCGGCATTGGTCATGACCGGCACCTGGTTGGTGCTGCGCATGTAGTCGACGATGTTGCGCGCCTCGCCGCGGGTGTCGGGATAGTTCTCTTCCCAGGCCTGCTCGGCCAGGAACTGCAGGAAGCTGTTCAGGCCCTCGTCCATCCAGGTCCACTGGCGCTCGTCCGAGTTGACGATCATCGGGAAGTAGTTGTGGCCCACTTCGTGGATGATCACGCTGATCAGACCATACTTGGTGCGCTTCGAATAGGTGATCTCGCCGGTCTTCTTGTCTTTCACCGGACGCGGCCCGTTGAACGAGATCATCGGGTATTCCATGCCGCCCACCGGGCCGTTGACCGAGATCGCGGTCGGGTAGGGGTAGTCGAAGGAGTACTTGTTGTACTGTTCGATGGTGTGGACGACCGCCGCCGTCGAATAGGTGCCCCACAGCGGGTTGGCTTCCTTCGGGTAGTAGGACATCGCCATTACGTCCTGGTCGCCGCTCTTGATGCCCTGGGCATCCCAGATGAACTTGCGGCTGCTGGCGAAGGCGAAGTCGCGCACGTTCTTCGCGGTGAAGCGCCAGGTCTTGCTGCCGACGGCACGCTGCTTTTCACGCGCTTCGGCTTCGGCCTGGGTCGCGATGACGACCGGCTTTTTGGCCGTGCGCGCCTGCCTGAGGCGGTCGCGCTGGGCGCTGGTGAGCACGTCGCCAGGGTTCTGCAGTTCGCCGGTGGAGGCGACGATATGGTCGGCCGGGACGGTGATCTCGACGTCGTAGTCGCCGAATTCCAGGGTGAATTCGCCATCGCCCATGTACTGCTTGTTCTGCCAGCCCTTGATGTCGTAGTAGGCGGCCATGCGCGGGAAGAACTGGGCGATCTCGAACAGGTCGCTGTCGTTGGCCTTGTCTTCCCGGTCGAAGCGCTCGTAGCCCATGCGGCGGCCCAGCACGTTCATCTCGGGCACCTTGAAGCTCCAGGCGACGTTGAAGCTGAAGCGCGCGCCCGGCTTCATCGGCTGCGGCAGGTCGATCCGCATCATGGTCTTGTTGATGGTATGGGCCAGCTTGCGGCCGCCGGCATCCGTCACGCCATGGATCTGGATGCCGCCCTCGAAGGCGCGCGACTCGAGCTGGAAGCGCAGCGCCTCGAACTTGACGCCGTCGTTGCCGCGCGCCTGCCATGCCTCGCGCGAGGGCAGGGTGGCGATGTTGCGGTTGTCCGAATCGGCGCGGAACATGTTCTGGTCCAGCTGCACCCACAGGTAGGAGAGCGTGTCCGGCGAATTGTTGTGGTAGGTGATGCTGCCGGAACCCGTGACCGCGCGCTTTGCCTCGTCGAGCGTGACCTTGATGCGGTAGTCGGCGCGCTGCTGCCAGTAGGCGTGGCCCGGTG
The DNA here is from genome assembly GCF_018119385.1 of Massilia sp. AB1. NCBI lineage: Bacteria > Pseudomonadati > Pseudomonadota > Betaproteobacteria > Burkholderiales > Oxalobacteraceae > Massilia > Massilia sp. AB1. The sequence goes on from NZ_JAGKSG010000014.1 coordinate 100,066, forward strand.
CGCCGGAGGCGGTGCGGAATTCGTTGGGCGTGGGCAGCAGCTCATCGAGCTGGCGGAATTTATCCTCGATCGCCGGCGCGGCATGCGCGGCCGCGCTCATTCCCAGGATCAGTGCGGCCAGGCTGGCCTGCAGGTGCTTGATGTTCATACAAGTGTATAGGCTGAATGAGAAACCGGCAGGACACCTGTATGTGTCCCGCCGGTAGGGGTGGCGGCTATGCCGCCGACGCGTTCAATTAAAGCTCGAACACCGGATTACTCCGACTTCGCGTCTTCTTTCTGCTCCTTGGTCTTGAGCTTGGTGTTGTAGTCGCGCATCAGGTTGTTCTGGTCACGCTCGCTCTTGAACAGCTCCAGGCGCGAAGGCTCGGACTTGCGCGGCCAGGCGTTGTTGCTGACGTCGATATCCGCCGTTTCCCAATACGGGTCCTGGACCATGCCCACCACCGGCTCGTCGGTGATGAACAGCTTGGTGATCCTGGTCGGCGAATAGCGCCACACTTCGGCCGGGATGCGCTCGATGTACTTCTTGCCGCTCTTCAGTTCGATCTCGACGATCAGCGGGGTCACCAAACCGCCCTTGTTGGTGAAGTCCACCAGGGTCAGGTGCTTGCCCGATTTGAGCAGTTCCTTCTCCCAGTCTTCCAGGTCCGCCATCGTTTCGTTGAACTTGTTGCGGTCCTTGTTGGTGACGGTGAAGTCGTCGTGCTCGTTGTAGAAGTCCTTCAGCTCCGGGAAGCGGTCGACGCGGCGTTCCATGCCCTTGTTGCGCTGGTCGGTGATCGAGATTGGCTCTGCTTGTTTCCTGGCGCGCTGCCAGGCTTTCTCGACTTCCGGATCCTTGCTGGCCACCGTGTACTCGGTGATGCCGTCCAGGCTCACGTCCACCGCGTCGGTGGTGTAGAACCAGCCGCGCCAGAACCAGTCGAGGTCGGTGCCGGAAGCGTCTTCCATGGTGCGGAAGAAGTCGGCCGGGGTCGGGCGCTTGAACTTCCAGCGCTGCGCGTATTCCTTGAACGCGAAGTCGAACAGCTCGCGGCCGAGGACGGTCTCGCGCAGGATGTTCAGCGCGGCGGCCGGCTTGGCGTAGGCGTTGTTGCCGAACTGGAGCAGGGACTCCGAGTTGGTCATGATCGGCACCTGGTTACGGCTGCGCATGTAGTCGACGATCTGGCGCGGGTGGCCGCGCATCTCCGACCAGTCCTCTTCCCAGGCTTCCTGGGCCAGCGACTGCACGAAGGAGTTCAGGCCCTCGTCCATCCAGGTCCACTGGCGCTCGTCCGAGTTGACGATCATCGGGAAGTAGTTGTGGCCCACTTCGTGGATGATCACGCCGATCAGGCCGTACTTGGTGCGCTTGGAATAGGTCAGCTCGCCGGTCTTCTTGTCCTTGACGGGACGCGGACCGTTAAACGTGATCATCGGGTATTCCATGCCGCCGACCGGGCCGTTGACCGAGATCGACACCGGATACGGATAGTCGAGGGAGTACTTGTTGTACTGTTCGATGGTGTGGACGATCGCGTGGGTCGAGTACTTTTCCCACAGCGGATTGCCTTCCTTCGGGTAGTAGGACATCGCCATCACGTCGACGTTGCCGCTCTTGATGCCCTGGGCGTCCCAGATGAACTTGCGGCTGGTGGCGAAGGCGAAGTCGCGCACGTTCCTGGCCTTGAAGTGCCAGGTCTTGGTGCCGCCGGTGCGCTGCTTTTCGCGCGCTTCGGCTTCCGCCTGGGTGGCGATGATGACCGGCTTCTTGGCCGTGCGGGCCTGCTTCAGGCGGTCGCGCTGGGCGGCGGTGAGCACCTCGCCCGGGTTCTGCAGCTCGCCGGTGGAGGCCACGATGTGGTCGGCCGGCACGGTGATCTGCACGTCGTAGTCGCCGAATTCCAGCGTGAATTCGCCGGCGCCCAGGAACTGCTTGTGCTGCCAGCCATAGACGTCGTAGTAGGCCGCCATGCGCGGGAACCACTGGGCGATCTCGAACAGGTCGTTCTTGTCGTCGAACTTCTCGTAGCCGGAACGGCCGCCGAGCACCTTCTGCTCGTTGATGTTGTAGTTCCAGGCGACGTTGAACGACACGCGCGCACCCGGCTTGAGCGGCTGCGGCAGGTCGATGCGCATCATGGTCTTGTTGATGGTGTAAGGCAGGGTGCGGCCGCCGCTGTCCTTCACGCTCGTGATGTTGAAGCCGCCCGGGAACTCGGCGGCGGTCAGCATCGAGCGCATGCCGTCGAACTTCAGGCCTTCGGCCGGGCTGCGCGGCTTTTCCCATGCCTGGCGCGAGGCCACGGTGGCGCTCTGGCGCGCATCCGAATCCGGCTTGTAGATGTTCTGGTCCAGCTGCAGCCACAGGTACTTCAGCGTATCCGGGGAATTGTTGTAGTACGTGATCGTGCCCGAGCCGTTGATGGCGCGGCGCTCTTCGTCGAGGGTGGCGCGGATCGTGTAGTCCGCGCGCTGCTGCCAGTAGGCGTGGCCTGGCGCACCGGATGCGGTACGGATCGCCCCCGGGGTCGGGAGCAGTTCATCGAGCTGACGGAACTTGTCGTCGAAAGGCGCAGCTGCAAAAGCCGAGGCAGTGAGGCACAGCGCTGCCAGGCTGATGGGCAAACGAATCATATTTCCCCTGGAATTGGTGTTGGAGTAGGAAAAACAATTCTATCTTTAGCCATCCGGCAATTGTTCGGGGGATTTGTAAAAAAGCTGATACATAATACATATGCGACATTTGCAAGGCACATCGTATTGACGATGCGCCCCCCACGCCGCCGCCGGGATCACTCCACCGGCATGCTGAAGGTGAACGAGGTGCGTCCTTCGGCCGAGGTGACGCGGATCGCGCCGCCGTGGCCGGCGGCGATCTGGCCGACGATGTACAGCCCCAGGCCCAGCCCCTCGCTGCCGGCGCGCGAGGAAGCGCGCCAGTAGGGCTTGAACAGCTGGCCGATCATGGCCGGGCTCAGGTCCGGGCCTTCGTTGGTTACGCGCAGGACGAAGCTGGGGCCGTCGAGGGCGGCCGTGACCGTGATCGGACGCTGCGGAGCGCCGTGCACCAGCGCGTTCTTGAGCAGGTTCGACAGCAGCTGGGACAGGCGCTGCGGATCGCAGCGCAGCGCCAGCCGGGTATCGATGGCGGTGTCGATCTGGCGGCCGGGGTAGACGCCGCGCAGTTCGTCCACCACTTGTTCCAGCACCACGCCGATGTCGTCGCGCTCGCGCAGGTCGAGGGCGATGCCCGATCCCATGCGCCCGCGCGTGAAGTCGACCACGTCGTCGACCAGGCCCGCGATGCGCCGGGCGCTGCGGCGGATGCGCTCCACCAGCTGGCGCGCGCCGGCATCCTCGACCCGGCGCCCCAGGATCTCGCTGCCGCTGAGGATCGCGCCCAGCGGGGTGCGCAGGTCGTGGCCCAGCACGGCGATGAACTGCTCGCGCAGTTCGGCCGTCTCGCGTTCCGTGAACAGGGCGCTGCGGGCCGCGCGCAGCGAGCGCTCGGATTCCAGCTGGTTCGAGATCAGTTCCGCGAACAGGGCCAGGGTGGCGGCGGTGGCCCCGTCGCTCAGGCGCGCCGGTTCCGGATCGAGGCCGCACAGGGTGCCGAAGTAGAAGCCGTCCGGGCGGAAGATGGGAATCGAGAAGTAGCTCTGGAAGCCGTAGATGCGCGGCGTGTAGTGTTCGCGATAGCGTTCGCTGTGGCGCACGCTGTCGATGATCACCGCCTGGCGGGTGGCGTGGACTTCGCTGCAGATGGTGGTGTCGACGTCGAGCGTGTCGCCGGGGCGCAGGCCGAAGTCGAGGCGGTCGTGCACCGCGCAGGCGGTCCAGGATGAAGCGGTGACATGGGCGATGGCGACGAAGCGCAGCCCGGTCATGGCGGCGACGGTGTCGAGAATGCGTGGAACAGCGCCTATGCCCTGTATTTCGCTCACATGATCGTTCACATGAGTTGGAACATCCCCAAGAACGCCGTCTCCCATGATCGCCGTCCGTTTGTAAATTGTAATAATTACATCATAGCATCACCATGCCGCAGGAATACAAGCACTTTTTTGTTACACCAGCCAGCGGCCGTCGGCGTATACCCGTTCGTCGCCCAGGTAGACTGCGTCGGTCACCGCGAACACGTCGATGTGATAGCGGGCGTCCTTGCGCTTGAAGCCCGGCTTCGGGTAGACGCCGTGCTTGGCCCCGAGCGAGAGGTGGATGCCGCACATGCGCTCGTAGGTGCCGATGTCGTCCACCCGGCGCTCGCGCGTGAAGGCGCGGTTCAGGCCGAAGCCCAGCTCGCGCACCCAGACCTCGCCCTCGTCGGCGCGGATGATGTCCAGCACTTCCTGGAAGGCCGGGGTGGCGTTTTCGGCCGCCACCACGCGGCCCTTGTCGATCACGATGGTCACGGGCGTGTCCGGGCGGTTGGAGCGGTAACTGGTGTCGCCGAATACATGCACCTGGACCCGGCCATGCACCGCTTCCAGGTCGAGCGCCTCGGTGAACACCTCGCCGATCGGGAACTGGCCGCCCACGTTGTTCATCTCGCTGTAGTCGCCCACGTTCAGCTTGGCCGGCTCGAAGGGCGAGGCGAAGTGCAGCACCTCGCCGCCGCCTTCCACGCGCGCATGCGACGCGCTGTCGATGCGCGCCTTCAGCGCCCGCCCGGTGCCGCGGAAATAGGCCGGGTCGTAGGCCAGCGCCTCGATGTAGTGCTCGGACTGCGCCCCCGGCATGCGCGACAGGTGCACGTGCTCGATCACCTTCAGGCCCAGCTTGAACAGCTCGACCCGGATGCGGAAGCCGTCCAGGCGGAAGTTGGTCGACTGCACCAGCACTACCAGATCCCTGGCTTGCATGCTGCGGAAGGCTTCCAGCACCGTTTCCGGCGTGACGCTGTCGAAGTCGATGAAGCGCGCGTCCGGCAGGTTGCGGCGGTAGGCGGCGAGCAGGGCGCGCGCCAGGGCGGTGCGGGTGTCGTAGACGACCAGGGCGGCGTGCGCGGATCCAGGACCGTGCTCGACGGCGATGGCAAGCAGGTCGGCCAGGTGCGCGCTGGCGGCCTCGACGGCGTGCGGGGGCAGGTCGCCAGCTGGCGCGATAGTGGAAGGGACGGCGGAGTTCATGGGGAAAGCTAACGGAATATCCAGCCCGTCATTATACGGTTTCGGCCTGAAAGTTCCGCTGAACAGCCTGCTATTTGATCCCGGCAGTGTCGCTGCATGCTACCCCGTGAACGGCGCGCCGCGCGACAGTGGGCGGCGCTATGATTTGAGCAACAACAACGGTCTCGACAGGCCTTGTTTCGACAAATCAAATGGCGCGGGCGCCGCTGCGCCGGTGAACGGGAGTATGTGTGGCTTACCGATGGGAAACGCCTGCCAGCATCTGGCAGGAAGACGAGAGGAATGGGCAGTTCGAACTGCTGGCCACCGAGGGACTGGGACGCATCGACTGGCAGTCCCACGCCGGCGCGCGCCTGCCTGACGTCGCGCGCCTGCTCGGCGCCTCGCTGCCGGCCAGCTGCGGCTGCGCGCCCATCTATCCCGAAGGTTTCGCCCACTGCCCGCATTGCGGCCAGCCCCTGCAGCGCCTGAACGGCCAGCCTTCCCGGCGGCCCGGCTGGTGGGGGCCGGGCGCCGACCAGTCGCTGCCGCGCCATGTTCCGCATGGCTTGCCGGTCACTTCGCTGGCGCTGGGCGACAGCCTGGAAGAACGCCCCGCGGCCCCGCACGTGGGCCGCGCCGACCGCAGCATGCCCGCGCCGCCCAACGCCTGGTGCGTCTTCGCCGCGGCCGGCTACGGCTTTCCCGAGCAGCGCCTGCTGGCGCTGGCCCACACCCGCGGCGTGCTGCAATACTGGGACCCGCTGGCCCAGTTGTGGCACGTGCTGGCGCCCGAGGATGGCGCCGCCAGCCTGGCCTTCACCGCATCGGCATATGCATGGCTGCCCGCCGAGGGGAGCGGGCGCGGAGAAGTGGCGCTGGTCCCGACCGCCGGCGGCCTGCAGCGCCTGTGGATCAATCCCGTCAGCGAAAGCTATCGCCTCGAACCCGTGCACGACGCGCCGGTGCTGGCCGCGCCGGGCATCATGCGCCGCCACCTGGCCTGCCTGGCCGGGGCGCCGGGCAATGTGCACCTGTGGAGCGCGCGCACCGACTTGGACGAGGCGCAGCAGTTTCCCTGCCCCGATTTGCCGGCCTCCGGCTGGTCGCGCCCTTTTGGCTACGACGGCCGCCTGTTCTGGCTGCACGAAGCGGGCCAGCTCGCCTGGCGTCCCGGCGAAGCGCCCCGGTTCCTGCCCTGGCCGCCGGAATGGCAGCCGCGCCTGGCCTTCGGCGGTCCGACCCAGAGCCGCGACGGACGCCTGTGGCACATCGGGCATGATGGCCAGGGCTATTCCTTCCTCGAAATAGGCTCGGACCAGCCCGAAAGGGTCGGCATCGACGGCGCGCGCCTGGGCTTCGCCAACTTCCTGTTCCGGCGCGGCCATCCGGTGGTGGACGAGCCCTGGTCGGCCGAGCACATCGAAGACCAGAGCCAGGACGACACCCTGGTGGTGCCGCTGCTGCGCAGCTTCAACAACAACCGCAGCCAGCCGAGCGGACTGGTGCTGCGCCTGCACAAGTACACGGGACGCGCCGAGGATGCCCTGGACGACCGCGTGATTCCGCGCGTGACGGTCGAATGGATCGGCCGCCGCAATGTGATCCTGGACGAGATCGCGCGCCTGGCGCGGCCGCTCGACTGCGTGCCGCTGGTCTACGACAACTGCCTGTGGCTGCAGCATCCCGACTGGAACCAGATGCGCGGCTGGCGGCTGGACGAGCTCGCGTGATGAGGACCTTGTTCCCCTCCCTCGGGCGCATGCTGGCTGCGGCTGCTTTGGCCATGTTTATGGCGGCGGTCCCGGCCTGGGCCTTCGCCGTTCCGCACGTTTTCCTGGTGCAGAACTCGGGCTGGATGGAACCCTTCTACAGCGATCCGCAGTCGCAGTTCAAGCCGCTGGTCGGCGCGCTGGCGGGCAGCGTGGTGCAGCCGGGCGAGGCGGTGGTGCTGGCCGCCTTCAACCAGTCGCTGCCCGGCGCGCCGTCGCCAAGGGCGCTGTTGTCCTTCAAGGCGGGACAGGACTCCGCGCAAAAGATCACCCAGGCCTTGCGCGGCCTGGACACGGCCCGCAAGCCGGGCAGCGCCGCGCTGGCCGATACCGACCTGGGCGAGGCCGTGCAGGCGGCCATCACGCAGGCGCTGGGCGGCAAGCCCGGCATCGTCTGGCTGTTCACCAACAACCGCAACAGCCCCAACAACGACCAGGCCACGGCGGAGCGCAACCGCGAGTTCTACCAGCTGATCCACGGCGGCGCGGCGATCACCAAGGCGCTGGCCTTCCCGCTGCGCATGCCGGTCAAGGGCGAGCACTACAGCGCCAACGGCCTGATGGTGTACGCCTTCGCCGTCGGCGCGGAGGGCAACAGGGCGCTCGACGCGCTGCTGGCCGCCAGGCGGGTCGAGCGCGTGATCACCGAGCCGCCCGCGCGCCTGAAGCCGCTCGACCGCGACACGGTGCGGCTGGCGCCGCGCAAGGTCGAGAACGCGCCGGGCGTGCGCTTCGCCACCGCGCCGAACGGCGTGCTGCGCGCCGACGTGGCGCCGGATGCGCGCCAGCCCACGGCGCGCATCGAGTGGAATCTCGAGAACACGATGTACCCGTACACGATCTCCTCGGCCACCCTGAGCGCGCGCTCCACGCTGGGCGGCGAGAACCGCCCGATCTCGCTGGCCAGCAGCAAGGTCAGCGCGCTGGCGCCGGGCAAACCCGCTCCCCTGGGCTCGACCATGACCCTGCCGGTGGCGCAAATCCCCGACAAGTGGTCGGCGCAAGCGCTGAAATCGGCCGGTTCGGCCTATGTGCTGCCGGGGACCATCCAGCTGCACCTGGCGGACCAGAAGCTGGAGCTGTCGCAAGCCTTCCGCCAGCGCATGGCGGCGCTGTTCCCGGGCGACCCGCTGCCGGACATCTTCATCCCGCCAGCGCGCGTGCAGGCCTCGACCGCCGTGTTGCCGGTGGAAGTGCGCGTCCACTACGGCATGGGGCCGCTGCTGGCCCTGGGCGGCGCCGCGCTGGCGCTGCTGGGGGCGGCGGGCGCGGCGGCCTATGCCTATGCCCGGCCGCGCGTCGCCCACCTGACCGTCGAGGACGAGCTGCGCACCATGCGCGCGCGTCCCGGCACCACCCAACCGATCTACGACAAGGCCGGGCAGCAGGTCGCCCAGCTCAAGACCACCCTGTTCGGCCACCAGCTGCTGGACCTGCGCGAAGGCGCGCAGGTCAGGCTGGGCCGCTAAGACGAGAGGACCATGATGCAAGGAACCCAGCAACCCACCGCGCCGTCGCCCGCCGATCCCGGCTTCAAGCTGCCCGAGGAATCGGCTTCGCCCCAGGATACGCTGCCGAAGACCGCGCCCGAGACGGCGGGGCGCCCGGTGGAAGTGGTGCCGGGCACGGAGGGGATGCCCCCGGCCACCGACACCTCGACCCGCGACCTGGCGATCGGCGCCGTGGTGTTCGTGATCCTGCTGGTGGTCTACTTCTTCGTGCGGAACGCCTACGTGCACCACCTGGTGGTGCGCCGCGTGGCGCCCTCGTCGGCCGGCACGGCGGGCTGGCTGCTGTTCATCGGACTCGGCTTCCTGTCGGCGGCGGCGGTGCTGGCGATCATCAACGCCAGCCGCTACATGACTTTCGGCGTCATGGGGCCGCTGGTCATCGTCGGGGTGGTGGCCCTGGTTGCGGCGCTGTTCACCGGGCGACGCTAAAAGTTATTGGAAAGAGAATCGAACATGGCAGATTTCCCCAAACCCGGCACCCTGGGCGCCAAGACCGAGCTCAAGGTCGACCTGCGGCCCACGCTGTTCATCGGCGCCGGCGGCACCGGCATGGAAGTGATGATGCGCATCCGCCGCCGCATCCTGTCGGCCGTGTGGAACCGCCACCATCCGACGCGGGTGGAATCCATCGGCGACTTCCCGGTCGCGCGCTTCCTGCACTTCGACCTCGACAGCAATGCCGTGATCGACGAAGGCAAGTCGCAGCGCACCGATCCCTGGTACGAGCTGGTGCGCCTGAGCGACGAGGAGCGCCTGGTCGAGCCGCTCGACCTGCCCCAGTACCACGAGTCCGACGACAGCCTGGCGCGCTTCCCGCTGATCGAGAACTGGATGCCGCTGCGTCCCAAGAAGCTGCGCTCGCTGGGCATCGACCCGTCCAAGGGCGCGGGCCAGATCCGCGCGCTGGCGCGGCTCTACCTGTTCGACAAATACCCGAAGCTGCGCGGGCGCATCAAGGGCGCGCTCAACTTCCTGAGCAGTAATGCCGGCATCGAGCGCAAGGAGAACTACCAGCGCCTGGGCCTGCAGGTCGATACCTCCAAGTTCCGCATCGTCGTGATCGCTTCCGCCGCCGGCGGCACCGGCGCCGGCAGCGCGATCGACCTGGGCTGGCTGTCCAAGGCCATCGCGCGCCAGGAAGTGTCGGACAGCCAGGTCGACCTGGTGCTGTTCATGCCCTCTGGCTACGCCAAGGCCAACAAGGAGCGCACCGAGGCCAACGCCTACGCCACCCTGATGGAACTGGAGACGGCGATGCGCGACATGAACGCGCGCGTGCACTGGATGGAGCCCGACAGCATCACGGGCACCGGCACGCCTTTCGACGACGTCTATTTCGTCGATACCGCCAACCTGGCCAACAAGGCGACACTGGACGTCAAGGACGTCTACCAGATGGTGGCCGACACCCTGTTCGAGGACTTCGCCTCGGCCGATTTCGCCAACCGCAAGCGCTCGGTGGCGGTCAACCAGCAGCAGCACAAGCTCGGGCCCTACAATCCCAAGGTGCCGGAGGCGCGCTTCGGCGACATGCGCCTGTCCTATTCGAAGGTGTACTCGGCATTCGGGCAGTCGGTGCTCGACACCCAGCAAAGCCTGGTCGAAGATATCCGCGCCTACGAGCTGGCCGGGCTGATGGTGAAGGCCTTCTTCGGCATGGTGAGCAGCGACGGGACCGCCGCCCGGAGGGCAGGGGACCAGGAACGCGACAGCTTCATGCGCGAGCAGATGGACATGGCCGAGCGTCCCTTCGACGAGTTCCCGGACTTCCGCAAGGGCACCGTGGACGTCACCGCCTTCCCCGAATACACCCTCACCAATACCCTGCTGCTGGACCGCGACGGCAGGTCCCTGCTCGAGCGGGTCGAGAGCAAGGTGCAGCTCGAGATGGACCGCATCATGGCGTCCTACGACATCAAGCTGTGGCGCGAGAAGGTGGCCGAGCTGCTGCCGAACCTGGAGCGCGATGCGATCCGCGAGGCCGGCGCCACCGCCGAGACCAGCGAAGACCGCATCAAGCGGCACACGAACGAACTGCTGGGCCGCTTGAAAGGCCGCGTGCGCGAGCGCCTGTACGCGCTGCTCGACGACCGCAAGCAGGGCGGGCTGGAATTCGTGCTGTCGCTGCTGGAGCAGGTCAAGGCCCGCCTGCAGCAGCGCGACCTGGCCAACGCCGAGCGCAACGGACGCCGCTACCGCGACATCCGCGACGCGCTGCGCACCCGCCAGGTGGAAGAATCGCTGAACAACCTGTCGCAGGCCTCCGGCCGCATGTTCGGCAAGGAGCCGCAGGCGCGCGAAGTGATGAACCACCTCAAGCGCGACATTGCCGACTACCTGCGCTTCCACCTGCTGGCGGTGTCGGCCGGGCAGTCGATCGAAGTCATGCGCGGCATGTCGGCCTGGCTGGGCGACCCGCAGAGCACCGACGAGCACGGGCAGGCGCAATGGAGCGGCATCGCCGGCGAATTCCAGGAAGGCCGGCGCCAGGTGCAGGCCATGCTGGCCGCCGCCGACCAGCGCATCAGCCAGCTGCGCGCCGACGCGCGCCAGGAACACGCCACCTATATCAAGCTGGCCGCCGACACCACGCCGCCGCCCGTGCGCCTGACCGGCGACGTGAGCGCCTGGAGCGAGGAAGTGCTGCTGGAATTCGGCGGCTCGGCGCGCCTGTTCCCGCAACTGGGCGACGAGCGCCTGCGTTCGGAACTGCTGCTCAAGCTGTTCCGCCGCGCCCAGCTGCAGCTCTCCAGCCAGGAGCTCGAACAGCCCGAACCCGTCGACCCGCTGCTCGAGCGCCTGTCCGCCTTGACCCCGCAGGAACGCCAGCGCGTGTTCGGCGAATGGATACGCAGCGCCATGCCCTGGGTGAACGCGCGCTTCTCGGCCGAGTTCACCCCCGCCGCCGACCAGTTCAAGTGCTTCATCGGCGTGGGCGACGTGAGCGCCTGGCGCAAGATGGAGGCCGAGCTGCGCGCGGCGGTGCCGACCGGGTACTTCCACGGCGACCTGGTCTCCATCGTCAACACCGGCTTCAATGGCCGCGCGGTGTGCTACATCGAGCTGTCCGGCTACCCGATGACGGTGCTGCGCGGCCTGCCGACCTGGCGCGCCTCCTACCAGATCGAGAACCCGAAGATCCCGACCCACCTGCATTTCGACGCCACGCGCTTCCGCCATCCGATCTCGCCCTCGATGGACGAGCTGAACCGGCTGGCGGACGACTACGAATGGTTCCTGCAGGCGATCGCGCTGGGCGTCATCCGGCGCAAGGCCGACCTGGGCGACCGCGAAGCCAGCTTCCAGCCGCGCGGGCAATACCTGTTCGAGGTCGAGCCGGGATCGGGCGAATGGCTTCAGATCGGCAACGAATACGCGATCCGTTCCAACGGCTTGCCGTCCTATTACCGCGAGCAGGTGATCGGCGCGGTGCAGGCGCGCCTGGCCGGAATGGGGCCGCACCAGCTGGCCCTGCTGGCGGCCCTGATGCGCCACTACCAGCTGCGCGTCTACGAGCCGCGCCTGGAAGTCGACGAGACCGGCGCCCAGCTGCCGTCTCCTTCGCTGCCCAACATCACCGCGCGGCGCCTGTACGACCAGTGGATCCGGCGCGCGGCGAATGCCGATCCTGGATTGTCGCCGAGCCAGATCGAGACCGCGCTCTCGGGCATCGCGCAGTGGACCGAGACCGTGCCCGGCTCGGCCAGCGACGCCTATAGCTGGGAAGTCGAGCGGCCGGTGGACAAGCGCGTGATCCTGTCCGACTACCTGGCCAGCGATGACAGGGCGGCCGAGGTCCTGCAGCGCAAGGCGGTGCCGCCGGTTGCCGCGCCGTCCGGCGCCAACCGCTACAAGCTGTTCCTGCAGGGCGCGCAGCGCGGTCCCTACACGCAGGACGAGCTGGGCCAGATGGCGGCGCGCGGCGAGATCGACGCGGGAACCCGGGTCTGGGACATGCGCTGGAATCCGAAGCTGGACAAGTGGAGCACCGTCGGCGCGCTGCCCGAGCTGGCGCCGCTGCTGGGCGCGGCGATCCCCGATCCCGACGACGGCGTTCCCGATCCGGAGTAAAAGGACCGCATGGCTCAGAACGAAGCGATCTACCGGTGCATCAACGCCGCTTGCGGGCGGAGCTTTCCGCGCGCGGTGAATTTCTGCCCGTGGTGCGGGACCGCCCAGCGCCCGGGCGCGCCCATGCCGCAGCCGGTCAAAGTGGGAGCAGCGGCGGCGGCGACGGTAGCTGCTCCGCCGCTGCGCCCGGTGCCGCCTGCACCTCCTCCGCCTCCGCCATCGCCGCCCGCTGCGGCATCGCCTCCACCTGCGCCACAGCCGGCGCCTGCGGCCGCTCCCGCATCCGCCGCCAAGAGCACGCTCGGCGCCAAGCCGGCCGCAGGTGCGGCGCCGGCCAAGCAGCCGCCCGGACGCCGTCCCGTGCGCCTGCGCTGGTGGGCGCTCGCACTCGGCGTGCTGTGGCTGGTGTGGCTGGTGGCGAATCCTTCCAAGGCCCTGATCGAGCGCCGCATGGACAAGGCGGTGGCGCTGGCCAAGGAGTGCAAGGCGCGCGAAGCCCAGGACGAGCTGATCGCGCTGCGCGAGACGCGGGCGACGGCCGAGCAGCTGACCCAGGTCCAGCGGCGCCTGAACGACGCGGCGAAGGCCTGCACCCGCGCCGAGCAGCGCCGCGAAGCGTGGTTCGAGACGCGCGGGGCGATCCAGAAACTGATCAAGGCCGACGCCTACGACAAGGCGCGGGCGCGCCTGGCGGTGTTCACGCGGCGCTGGGGCGAGGACGCGGAGACGCGGGCGCTGAGGCAGCGCATCGACGAGGGCAGGCGCGAGCATCCGCTGGCCGATCCGTCTGGCAGCGGGCAATGAGCGACTGTAGCGTCAGCCGCCTGAATCGGGCTGGGTGTATGCTGGCGCTCAGAAGGACAGCAAGGAGACCGACATGAAAACGAGCGTGGTGGGCGCGCTGCTGGCGCTGGCCGTGCTGGCCGGCTGCGGCCGCGGCGAGGAAGAGATGGGGCCGGCGCAAAAGGCCGGCAAGGTGCTGGACGAAGCCGGCGCCCGGGTATCGGACAGCGTGAAGGACGAGCTGGCCAAGGCCGACCGCGCCGCCGAAGAGGCGCGCGACAAGGTCGCGGATGCGACGCGCGACGCCAGCCGCGGGCTGGACCGGGCGACCGACAAGATCGGAAAGAAGGTCGAGGAGGCCGGGGAAAAGCTGCAGGATAAAAAGTAGGGTGGACGGGTTTCCCGTCCACGCGGAGACAGTGGCGGCTCGACTATCGCGCCGGATGATTTTTCTGCAAACTATCACCGCGTGGACGGCAAGCCGTCCACCCTACGCCCGCCTCAGGCGCTCGCGATGCGCAATTCCTTCCACTCTCCCAGCACGACGGACAGGTCCACTTGTCCCGCGCGCCATGCACGCTCCAGGTTCTGCTCGATCTCGTCGATGCACGCCTTCTCCGGATCGGCGAAGCCGCGCACGCCGTAGGCGCGGTTGCGCCCGTGCGACTTGGCCAGGTAGAGCGCCATGTCGACCAGGTTGACCGCGCGCTCCCACGGCAGGGCCTGTCCGCCGACCCGGATCGGGAAGGGCGCGTAGCCGATCGAGACGTTCACCGACAGTTCGCCCTCGCCGTGCCGCACGCGGATCGAGGCGATCCCGTTCAGGATGCGCTGGGCCACTTCGTCCAGGCCGCCGGCCGGGATCGTGGGCAGGTAGGCCAGGAATTCCTCGCCGCCCCAGCGCACGATCATGTCGGTCTCGCGCAGGATCTCGCGCAGGCCGGCCGCGATCGCGGTCAGCACCGCGTCGCCGGCCGCGTGGCCGTAGGTGTCGTTGATGTGCTTGAAATGGTCGACGTCGAGCAGGAACAGGGCGCCGGTGGTTTCTTCGGGCGCGCCGGTCGCGGCGCCCGTGCCCTTGCCGGGCACGCCGCGCATGAATTCCAGGAAATGGCGGCGGTTGTACAGGGCGGTGAGCGGATCGCGCACGCTCTGCTGCTTGAGCTCGCGGTTCTTCTCGTGCAGCGCGGCGTTCGCATGCCGCACCTTGCGGTACAGCAGGCCGACGACGGCGGAGGCGAGCGCGAACACCACGGCCAGCAGCCACCAGACGCGCTGCTGCAGGCGGCGGTTGTCGAGTTCGGCCGACTTGATCTGGTTCTCGCTGCGCAGCAGTTCGATCTGCTGCTGCTTCTTGTCGGCCTCGTATTTGGACTGCAGGTCGAGCACGGCCTGCTGGCGGCGCTGCTCGAACAGCTCGTTGGAGATCTTGCGTTCGCGGTGGTAGGCGTGCAGGGCGCCGGACAGGTCGCCGGCGCGCTCCAGCGCCGCGCCGTATTCCTCCAGCACCATCTGCAGCTCGGGCTTGTCGCCCAGGTCTTCGTAGCCCGCCAGGCCGGCCTCGATGTGGCGCTTGCCTTCCACCAGGCGGCCGAGCGCCATGTAGGCCTGGCCCAGGTTCAGGCGCGCCGTGATTTCCAGGCCGCGGTCGTTGAGCTTGCGCGCCGCCTGGATGGTCTGCTCGGCATAGTTGGCGGCGTTGCGGTAATCGTGCAGCTTCAGGTAGCAGTCCGACAGGTTCACCAGCGTGTAGGCGACCATCGAATGGGCGCCGATCTTGCGCTCGAGCGCGAGGGCGTCCTGCAGCGCCCTGAGGCCGCGCTGGTACTGGCGGGCGGCGATCGCCAGGCCGTATTCGGCGTCCTTGAGCGTCGCCATGCGGCCCGGCGAATTCGTCTTCAGCGCCGCCGTGGTGGCCTCTTCCAGCAGCTTCAGGCCCGCTTCCGGGTCGCGCAGCAGGCCGTACAGGCGCGCCAGCGAATTCAGGGTCATCACGATCTGCACCGGGTCGCCGGACTGGCGCGCCAGCGCCGCCGCCGTCTGCAGGCGGTCGAGGGCGGTCGGCAGGTTGCCTTCCTCGGCATAGGTCTCGCCGGTGGAAATCAGGGTGCGCAGGCGCAGGTCGAAGTCCCGGGTGGTCCTGGCCAGCTGTTCCGCTTCCCGGATCAGGCGGTGCGACTCCGGCAGGCGGTGCTCGCCCGATTCGATATAGCCCTTGCGCAGCAGGCCCTTGGCCAGGGCCACGGTGTCCTTGTGCGTACGGCCCAGCGCGATCAGTTCCTCGGTGGTGGCCAGCGCTTCCTCGTTGTGGCCCAGGACGTACTGGGCGCTGGCGAGCTGGTTCAGGAATTCGGCCCGCTCGGGCAGGGGAGCGGCGCGGCCTTCGGCCTCGATCTCCCTGAGCATCGGCAGGGCGCGCTCGGGAACGAAGCGGTTGACCTCGCGGATGTCGGCCAGGCGCTGGGTGAGGGTCGCCGCATCGGCGGAGCAGGCCGGCGCCGCGCACAACGCGGCACAGAGCGCCGCGGCCAGCGCGAGGCTTCGGGGACGCGCGGTAGCGCGGTGCAGGGCAGCGAACATGGATCGGGTCTCGTGGCGCCGGTCAGGTCCGACGATTCGTCTGAATGTGTGTGAATAATTATAGGCCTGTTGCAATGGAGAAATTCCACTTTCTCATCAATTGTCACCAAAATGACACAGCCCGGACCGCCAGGCGCCGATGCGTGGCTGGCTGCAGCCTGGACCGCGCTTTCTGCCGTCCGTCACAAAGCCCCGGTCGCCCGGTTTTGCTTCCTTTACAGTATTTCCAACATATAAACAGCTCGAACGGGGAGACGGAGATGCTGGAATTGCGCGCGGTAGAAAAGACCTTCGGCAAGCAGGTGCGGGCGGTGGATAGCGTCAGTCTACGGCTGGAGCGGGGCGTGGTCGGCCTGATCGGCCACAACGGCGCCGGCAAGACCACCCTGATGCAGATGATCGCCACCCTGACCCGTCCGAGCGCCGGCCAGATCCTGTGGAAGGGCGCCGACATCGCGCGCACGCCCGACGCCATCCGCCGTACCCTGGGCTACCTGCCGCAGGACTTCGGCGTCTATCCCAACCTGAGCGCGCTCGAATTCATGCGGTATTTCGCGGCCCTGAAGGGCGTGCGCGACCCGGCCCGCATCCGCCGCCTGCTCGAACTGGTCAACCTGCACGACCATGCCAAGCGTCCGGCGGCCTCGTTCTCGGGCGGCATGCGGCGCCGGCTCGGGATCGCCCAGGCGCTGCTGAACGATCCCGACATCCTGGTGGTGGACGAACCGACCGCCGGCCTCGATCCGGAAGAGCGCCTGCGCTTCCGTAACCTGCTGGCGGAACTGGGCTTCGGCAAGCTGGTGATCATGTCCACCCACATCGTCTCGGACGTCGAGAGCATCGCGAGCGAACTGGCGATCATGCGTTCCGGCCGCCTGGTGGCGCACGAGACCCCGGATGCGATCCTGGCGCGCGCCCGCGGCCAGGTGTGGTCGGCCAGCGTCGCCGCCCACGACTACGAGGCCCTGCGCGAGCGCGTGCACGTGCTGCAGGCCCAGCGCCAGGGCGACCGCGTGGCGCTGCGCATCGCGCACCCCGAACTGCCCTGCGGCGGCGCGCGCGAGGCCGAGCCGAGCCTGGAAGAGGCGCTGATGGCGCAGCGCTATGCGGTGCAGGCGGAGGCGGCATGAACGCGCACCTCATTGGCGTTCTTGCCGCCAGCGAAGTGCGGTTGCGGCTGCGCCGCCTGTCGACCCTGGCGGCGGTGCTGGCCGTGAGGGCCGTCAGCTGGGCCATGATCGAGGATCCGGCCGGCGGCAAGGTCCTGCTGGCGCTGGACGGCGCGCGCGTGCTGTACACCAGCTCGGCGCTGGCCATGGGCAGCGCCACCCTGGCCGGCGTGCTGTTCGGCATGGCGGGCTTCTACCTGCTGCGCGGGCGCACCGCCGAAGACCTGCGCATCGGCATAGGCGGCGTGATCGGCGCCACCCCGGCCGGCAACGCGGCCCTGCTGGCCGGGCGTTGGCTGGGCGGTGTCGCCTACCTCGGCATCCTGGTGTTCGCCTTCATGCTCACCATCCTGGCCTGCCACCTGCTGCGCGGCGATGGCCCGATCCAGCCCGTCGTCTACCTCCAGACCTATGTGCTGCTGCTGGGACCGATGGTGCTGTTCGCCGCCAGCTGCGCGCTGCTGTTCGACAGCTGGGGACCACTGATGGGAAAAGTGGGCGACCTGCTGTATTTCTTCATCTGGGTCGCCGCGATCGGCGTCGGCCCGCAGATGCTCGAGCAGGGCAAGGCCGCGCCCCAGGTGCTGCCGCTGGCCATGGCCTTCGACTTCATGGGCATGGGGAACGCCCTGGCCGTCATGTCGCAGCATGCGAACACCAGCGCGATGGCGATCGGCAGCATGCCCTACGACCCGGCGCTGCCGGTACGCAGCTTCCCGCAATGGATGTGGTACCAGGGGGCTGTGCTCAGCCGCGCCCTGTCCGCCCTGGCGGCCATGCTGCCGGTCTTGCCGGCGCTGCTGTTGTTCCACCGCTTTTCGCCGGACCGCGTCAAGGCCGGCAAGGCGAGAGCGCGGCGCACGCCGCTGGCCGTCGTCAACGCCTGGCTGCGTCCTCTGTCGCGCCTGGTCCAGCCGCTGTTCGCCCTGGCCG